>NZ_JBEYJA010000009.1:0-216274 GCF_040703815.1 Streptomyces sp. NPDC006743
TCGAGATCCGCAAGCAGAACCCCGCCTTCGGCCTCGGCACCTACACCGAACTCCCCTCCTCCAACCCCGCCGTCCTCGCCTTCCTGCGCGAGTACGACGACGACCTGGTGCTGTGCGTGCACAACTTCTCCCGCTTCGCCCAGCCCACCGAGCTGGACCTCAGCTCGTTCATCGGGCGGCACCCCGTCGAGCTGTTCGGCGGGGTGCGCTTCCCGGCCATCGGGGAGCTGCCGTACCTGCTGACCCTGGCGGGCCACGGCTTCTACTGGTTCCGGCTCCGCAGGGACGCCGTTGCTTAGCGTGCCGGCGGGCGGGGCGGTTTCCCCGCCCCGCCCGTGGGCACGCGTGAGACACACCCGACCAGCGATTGGACGCGACGCCATGTCGGAAGCCATGTCGCAAGCCGTCACACGCTCTGTCACCGCCGGCAGCGCCGGTCTCCTCGCGTCCCTGGACCCGCTGCTGCGCGAGTGGCTGCCCCGGCAGCGCTGGTTCGCGGGCAAGGGCCGCCCGGTCACGGGATTCTCCCTGGTCGCGGCCACCGAGCTGCTCCCCTTTGACGCCAAGCTGGGCCTGCACCACCTGCTCGTCCGCGCCCACCAGCCGCTCTCGCCCGCGCCGGGCGGCGGTGTCCCGCACCCCGGGGACTGCTACCAGCTGCTCATAGGCGTGCGCGAGGCGCTGCCCCCGAGACTGGCGCCCGCGCTGATCGGTCACGTCCACGACGGCCCGCTCGCCGGGCGCACCGTGTACGACGCCCTGTACGACCCCCGGCCCGCCGAGGTGCTCCTGGAGGCCCTGCGCACCCAGGCGCGCATCGGCGGGCTGCGTTTCGAGCGGCGCGAGGAGATACGCCCCGACCTGGTGCCGCGCATGGTGACCGCCGAGCAGTCCAACTCGTCGGTGATCTACGGAGACACGTTCATCCTGAAACTGCTGCGCCGTGTCCTGCCCGGCGTGAACCCCGATCTCGAACTGCCGCTGGCGCTGGCCCGCGAGGGCTGCGCCCGGGTGCCGGCGCCGGCCGCCTGGATGACCGCCGAGGTGGGGGACACGGGCGACGACTCCTACGTCCTCGGGGTGCTCCAGCCCTTCGTGCGCGGAGCGTCGGACGGCTGGGAACTGGCCCTGCGCGAGCTGGCCAAGGGCGAGGACTTCACCGCTGAGGCGCGGGCGCTGGGCCGTGCCACCGCCGAGGTGCACACGGCGCTGGCCCGCGCGCTGCCCACGGTCAGCCTGGCCCACCTCCAGCTCCAGTCGCTGGTCGACGGCATGACCGAACGGCTGCAGGCGGCGGCCCAGGCGGTGCCCGCGCTCCGGCCGTACGCCCCCGGCCTGCACTCCGCCTTCGAGGCGCTGGCCGACCTGGCCGCCGAGGGCCACACCTGGACCGCCCAGCGCGTCCACGGCGACCTGCACCTGGGGCAGTGCCTGCGCTCCCCCTCCGGTCAGTGGTCGCTGATCGACTTCGAGGGCGAACCGGCCAAGCCGCTCGCCGAGCGGCGGATGGCCCAGCCCGTGGTGCGGGACGTCGCCGGAATGCTGCGTTCCTTCGACTACGCGGCGCACTCGGCCGGCGGGCCGCCCGCGCCCCGGTGGGCGGCGGCCTGCCGCGCCGCGTACTGCACCGGGTACGCCGAGGCCGGCGGCCGCGACCCGCGCACCGATCCGGTGCTGCTGCGGGCCTACGAGACCGACAAGGCGGTGTACGAGGTCCTGTACGAGGCCCGGCACCGCCCGGACTGGCTGCCCGTGCCGCTGGCGGCGGTGCGCCGTCTGGCCATGGGCGCCCAGCCCGCCTGACCCGCCCGACCCGGCCGCCCGCCGGGGCACCACCGTCCGCCACCGCCCTGCCCCGATCCTTCGCCGAGGAGGCCCCGCCCGTGACTGCCCGTCCCCCCTCCAGTGGTCCGGACCCGAAGCAGCCGCCCGAGGCCGCCGCGAAGAAGGCCCCCGCCGAGAAGCCCGCCGCGAAGAAGACGGCGGCCAAGAAGACCGCGGCCAAGAAAGCGGCACCCGAGAAGACGACGGCCGGGACCGCGACCCGGAAGGCGGCGGCCGACAAGACAGCGGCCGAGAAGGCGGCGCCCGCGAAGGCCGCGGCCCGTGGGACGACGGCGAAGAAGGCGGCGGTGAGAACGCCGGTGGCGAAGACGACGACCGCGCGGGCGGAGACGAAGAAGGCGACGGCAGGGAAGGCGGCGGTGAGAACGCCGGTGGCGAAGACGACGACCGCGCGGGCGGAGACGAAGAAGGCGACGGCAGGGAAGGCGGCGGTGAAGAGGACCGCGGCCGAAGAATCCGCACCGCGGAAGACCGCACCCCCGCCGGAGGTCTCCCCCGCCCTCGCCATGGCGGACCGCGAGCGGCTGCTCGCCGGTACGCACCACGACCCGCACTCCGTGCTCGGCGCGCACCCCGTGCCCGGTGGCGTCGCCGTGCGGGCGTTCCGGCCGTACGCCCTCGGTGTCGCCGTCCTCGCCGGCGGCCTCCAGGTGGAGCTGCGGCACGACGGGGAGGGCTTCTTCTCGGGGCTGCTGCCGCTGCGGGACGTACCGGAGTACCGGCTGGAGGTCGCGTACGAGGGCACGGTGCAGCGCACCGAGGACGCGTACCGTTTCCTGCCCGCCCTCGGTGAGCTGGACCTGCACCTGATCGGCGAGGGCCGGCACGAGGAGCTGTGGCGGGCGCTCGGCGCGCACCCGACGACGCACCAGGGGGTCGCCGGGACCCGCTTCGCGGTGTGGGCGCCCGACGCGCGGGGCGTGCGGGTGGCCGGTGGTTTCAACTTCTGGGACGGCACCGCGTACCCGATGCGCTCGCTGGGCGGCACGGGCGTGTGGGAGCTGTTCGTGCCCGGCGTCGGCGAGGGCGAGCTGTACAAGTTCGAGATCACCCGGCCGGACGGTTCCAGGACGCTGCGCGCCGATCCGCTCGCCCGCCGCACCGAGGTGCCGCCGGCCACCTCGTCCGTCGTGCACGCCTCGCACCACGAGTGGAGCGACGAGGAGTGGCTGGCCCGGCGTGCGCGGCGGCCCGCGCACGAGGCACCGCTGTCCGTGTACGAGGTCCACCTGCCCTCCTGGCGGCCGGGCCTGACCTACCGGGACCTGGCCGAGCAGCTTCCCGCGTACGTCAAGGACCTGGGCTTCACGCACGTGGAGCTGATGCCGGTCGCCGAGCACCCCTTCGGCGGCTCCTGGGGCTACCAGGTCACCGGCTTCTACGCGCCCACCGCGCGCCTGGGCACCCCGGACGACTTCAAGTACCTGGTGGACGCGCTGCACCGGGCGGGCATCGGTGTGATCATGGACTGGGTGCCGGCGCACTTCCCGCGCGACGCGTGGGCCCTGGCCGAGTTCGACGGACGCCCGCTGTACGAGCACTCCGACCCGCTGCGCGCGGCCCACCCCGACTGGGGCACCCTGGAGTTCGACTTCGGCCGCCGCGAGGTGCGCAACTTCCTGGTCGCCAACGCCGTCTACTGGTGCGAGGAGTTCCACATCGACGGGCTGCGCGTGGACGCGGTGGCCTCCATGCTCTACCTGGACTACTCGCGCGAGCCCGGTCAGTGGACGCCGAACGAGCACGGCGGCCGGGAGAACCTGGACGCGGTGGCCTTCCTCCAGGAGATGAACGCCACCGTGTACCGGCGGGTGCCGGGCGTGGTGACCATCGCGGAGGAGTCCACGGCCTGGGACGGGGTCACCCGGGCCACCCACCACCGGGGTCCGAGCGGCTTCGGCGGCCTGGGATTCGGGCTGAAGTGGAACATGGGCTGGATGCACGACTCGCTCCAGTACATGAGCCACGAACCCGTGCACCGCGCCTACCACCACGGCGAGATGACGTTCTCCATGGTGTACGCGTACAGCGAGAACTACGTGCTGCCGATCTCGCACGACGAGGTGGTGCACGGCAAGGGCTCGCTGGTGTCGAAGATGCCCGGCGACTGGTGGCAGCAGCGCGCGAACCTGCGCGCCTACCTGGCCTTCATGTGGTCCCACCCCGGCAAGCAGCTCCTGTTCATGGGGCAGGAGTTCGCCCAGGGCTCGGAGTGGTCGGAGGCGCGCGGCCCGGACTGGTGGCTGCTCGACCCGTCCTACGGCGCCGCCGCCGAGCACCGGGGCGTGCTGGACCTGGTCCGCGACCTCAACTCCGTCTACCGCGCCACCCCGGCCCTGTGGGAGCGGGACGTCCACCCCGACGGGTTCGAGTGGATCGTCGGGGACGCGGCCGACGACAACGTACTGGCGTTCCTGCGCCGCGCCACGGACGGCACCCCGCTGCTGGCAGTGTCGAACTTCGCCCCGGTCGTCCGCCACGACTACCGCCTGGGCGTCCCCGACGACGTGCCCGCCTGGCGGGAGGCGGTCAACACGGACGCGGCCCGCTACGGCGGCAGCGACGTCGTCCGCCCCGACCCGGTCAAGCCGGACCCCCAGGGGTGGCACGGCCGCCCGGCGAGCATCCGGCTGACCCTGCCACCCCTGGCGACGGTGTGGCTGCGCCCGGCGTGAGGGCCCCGGCGCCCGGCGGCCCCGTCACGTCGCGGACGCCCGTCACCGCGCGAACGCCTCCGCCAGCGCCGGCGGCAAAGCGCCCGTGTGCAGCACGCCCAGCCGCTGGGTCGCGCGGGTCAGGGCCACGTACAGGTCGCTCGTGCCGTAGCGGGCCGGCTCGACGACCAGTACGGAGTCGAACTCCAGGCCCTTGGCCTGGCGCGGGTCGAGCAGGACGACCGTGTGCGTCAGGTCGGGCTCCGCGCCCGCGGTGACCCCCTCCAGCCGGGCGGCGATGCGGCGGTGCAGGTCGCGCGGGGCGATGACGGCGAGCCGGCCCTCCTCGGGGGTGAGTTCGGCGACGGCCTTCTCGACCGCGCCGGGCAGGTCGTCGGTGGCGCGGACCCAGGGCCGTACGCCCGTGGAGCGCACCGAGCTGGGCGGCTCGAAACCGGGGTGCTCGGCGCGGACCACGGCCGCCGCCACGTCCATGATCTCGGCGGGCGTGCGGTAGTTGACGCCGAGCCGGGTGTGCTCCCAGCGGTCCTCGACGTACGGCCGGAGGATGCCCTCCCAGGAGCCGGCACCGGCCGCCTCGGCCGTCTGCGCGGGGTCGCCCACCAAGGTCATGGAACGGGTCGGGCTGCGCCGCATCAGCAGCCGCCACGCCATCGGCGACAGCTCCTGCGCCTCGTCGACGATGATGTGCCCGAACGCCCAGGTGCGGTCGGCCGCCGCACGCTCGGCGGCGCTGCGGTGGTCGTCCTCCTCCTGGCGTTCGGCGAACCGCTCGGCGTCGATGATGTCGTGCGCGGACAGGACCTCGGAGTCCTCCTCGTGCTTGTCGTCGAACTCGTAGGTCCGCGAGGCGTACGACACGTCGAGCACGCCCTGCGCGTACGCCACCTGCGTCTCGCGCTCGCGTTCGGCGCGGGCGCGGGCGAGGCGGTCGTCCTCGCCGAGCAGTTCGGCGGCCTCGTCGAGCAGCGGCACGTCGGCGACGGTCCAGGCCCGGGTGACCGGGCGGCGGACGGCGTCGGCGTCCTCCTCGGACACGTACCCCTCCGGTGCGGCCAGGAAGTCCGCGACCAGCCGCTGCGGGGTCAGCCGCGGCCACAGCCGGTCGACGGCGGACCAGACCTCGGGGTTCTCGGCGAGTTCGTCGCGGATCTGGGTGATGTCGCTCGCGTCGAGGAGGTTGGAGCCGTCGTAGGGGTCGGTGCCGATGCGCTCGGCGACCATGTCGGTGAGGGTGTTGAGGATGTGTCCCTCGAAGTGCTCGCGGGCCGCGTTGTGCGGCAGTTTCGCGGCGCGCGTGCGCTCGCGGGCGACCCGCACGAGGCCGTCGTCGAGCATCAGGACCTCGCGGTCGTGCTCGATGGCGATGACGGGGTCGGGCAGCGCCTGGCGGGCGCGTACGACGGCGGCGAGCACGTCGGCCATGTCGGCGCGGCCCTTGACGGCGGCCGCCTCGGGGGTGTCCTGGGCGGTGGCCCGCACGCCGGGGAACAGCTCGCCGACGGTCGCCAGCAGCACGCCCGTCTCACCGAGCGAGGGCAGCACCTCGCCGATGTAGCCGAGGAACGCCGGGTTGGGGCCGACGATCAGCACGGCCCGGCGGGCGAGCAGTTCCCGGTGCTCGTAGAGCAGGTAGGCGGCCCGGTGCAGGGCGACGGCGGTCTTGCCGGTGCCGGGGCCGCCCTCGACCACCAGCACGCCGCGGTGCGGGGCGCGGATGATGCGGTCCTGGTCGGCCTGGATGGTGCGCACGATGTCGCCCATCCGGCCGGTGCGGGCGGAGTTCAGCGCGGCCAGCAGCACCGCGTCGCCGGCCGGGTCCTCGTGGCCGGTGCGGGTGGCGTCGCCGAGGTCGAGGATCTCGTCGTGCAGGGCGGTGACCCGGCGGCCCTCGCCGGCGATGTGCCGGCGGCGGCGCAGGCCCATCGGGGTGTGCCCGGTGGCCAGGTAGAACGGGCGGGCCACGGCGGCCCGCCAGTCGATCAGGACGGGCGTGCGCTCGGCGTCGTCGGCGCGCAGTCCGACGCGGCCGATGTGATGGGTGACGCCGTCGGTCAGGTCGATCCGTCCGAAGCAGAGCGAGCCGTCCACGGAGTTCAGGGCGGCGAGCAGTCCCGAGCGCTCGGCGACGAGGATGTCCCGCTCCAGCCGGGCCTGCATGGGCGTGTCGCCCTGGGCGAGGGCGTCCGTGACGGCGGCCTCGGTGTCACCGCGCAGCGCGTCGACGCGTGCGTACAGCCCGTCGATGAATTCCTGTTCCTGTCGCAATTCATCGTCGGAGAATCCGGTGTTTGACAATTCCGCTCCCGCCCGCATATACTGTGGTCACTGGACTTCTCCGCGACCACATTCTTCGTGAAGTCGCGAACCACCGAATATACGCAAAGAAATCCCCCGGGCGCAATTGCCCGGGGGATTTCTTTCGTCGGGGCGGCTGGGTCACAGCACGTCGGACAGCTCCTCGAGCAGCCGCCGCTTGGGCCGTGCGCCGACCATGGACCGCACCGGCTCGCCGTCCTTGAAGACCATGAGGGTGGGCGTGCCCAGCACGCCGTACCTGATCGTCGTCGCCGGGTTGCGGTCCACGTCCAGCTGGACGATCCGCAGCCGCTCGCCCTGCTCGGCGGCGACGGCCGCGAGGACCGGCGCCAGCTGCCGGCACGGCCCGCACCACTCGGCCGTGAACTGCACCAGCACGGGCAGGTCCGACCCGAGGACCTCCGCCGCGAAGTCGTCGTCGCCCACGTCCCCGACCCCTTCCACCTGCTTGATCACCGCTCGTGCCCTCCCAGTTCGCACACGGGTTCCGGGCCCCCCGGAACCAGCGACTCGGCGGCCAGCTCCTGCCGCGCCCGCTCGGCACGCGCCAGCTGCCCGGCGACCTGCGCGCGCACCGCCCGCAGGTCCCCGATCAGCGCGTCCAGCTCCTCCAGCTTGCGCCGGTAGACCAGGAGCGAGGCCGGGCAGGAGTCGCCCTCCGGGTGCCCGGCGCGCAGGCACTCCACGAAGGGCCGCGTCTCCTCCAGGTCGAACCCGAAGTCCCGCAGCGTCCTGATCTGCCGCAGCAGCCGCAGGTCCCGCTCGTCGTAGGTGCGGTGGCCCTGGGCGTCCCGCCGCGCGGGCAGCAGCCCGCGCGACTCGTAGTACCGCAGCGCCCGCGTGGTGGTCCCGGCCCGTTCGGCCAGCTCGCCGATTCGCATGACCCCGACGGTACGGGTTGACGTCGGCGTCAGGGCAAGGGCGGACGGGCGGCCCGCTCAGACCGGGACGCCCGCCGAGTGCTCCACCTCCAGCAGGGAGGCGCTGTGGCGTTCCTCCTCGAAGGCCCTGCGTCCGCCGCGCAGGCCGAAGAGGCGCTTGGCGAGGGCGATGTAGAGGACGGCGAGGATGTTGAGGGTCAGGGTGGCGATCTTCACCGCGCTGACGTGCTCGGTGAGTTCGTAGACCTCCAGCGGGAGGAAGGCCGCGGTGGCGACCACCGTCAGGTACTCCGCCCAGCGCTTGGCGTACCAGAGGCCGACGGCCTCGACGATCTCGATCAGCGCGTAGGCCAGCAGCAGCCCGGCCACCAGCAGCAGGGTGGAGTGCTTGTAGCCGAAGGTCTTCTGGATGGTCCCGACGACCGGCGAGTGGTCGAGGTCGTAGTGGAAGTGCCGGAAGACGGGGCGGAAGACGTCCAGGTACTCGTTGAAGAGACGGCGCACCGCGTCCTGGCTGTTGCTGAAGCGCCAGACCGCGACGGCGACCAGGACGATGAACACCCCGCGCACCACCCGCTCCAGGGCCAGGAAGCGCAGGATGAACAGGTCCCGCAGCACCTTGCCGCGCGGCACCAGCGGCGCGTCGGCGGCCGGGCCCGAGCCGTGCGGCTCGCCGAGCACGAAGTCACCGCAGCGCAGGCAGCGCCAGACCTCGCCGAGGGCGGTGTCGGCGTGCAGCCGGATGCGCAGCCGGGGGTCGTCCGGCGCGTACGTCACATGGCCCTTGCGCGCGCAGGTGCGCCGGTCCCAGTCGATCGCCATCCCCCGTTGCCTCCGTCTGTGTCTCTGTGTCTCTGCTGCCGCTGTGTCCGTGCGTCCGCGCGGTCTCCGTGACCGCGCGGAAGAACGCGGCCGTGCCGCGCCGGTCGATCCGGCACGGCACGGCACGGTAGTGCATCGCGGTTGTTCGCAGTTCTAAGAGACGCCGACCAGGGCGTTTCAGTTCACGGCGCTGCCGGCCGGCTCCCTGGTCTCGTCCGCCGCTTCCGTCGTACGGCCGGTGCCGCGCGGCAGCAGCAGGGCCACCGCGAGGGTGCCGACGCCGAGGACGACGGCACCCACCAGGCTGGTGTGGGAGACGGCGTCGGCGAAGGAGGAGCCGACGGCGTCCTTCATCTGCCGGGCGCCCTGGGCGAGCTGCCCCGCCTGGGCCTTCAGCTGGGCGGCCTGGTGGGGGTCGGTCGTCTGCGCGGCCTGCGCGGCGAGGTGCCGGGCCTTCTCGCCGATGCCCTGGGCGACGGCGTATCCGCCGCCCACCGAGTCCTGCGCGGTGGCCAGGGCGCTCGCCGGGAGCTTGCTGCCCGTGGTGGCGTCGGCGAGGTGCCCGGAGTACGAGGTCGACAGGAGGGATCCGAGGATCGCGATGCCGAGCGAGCCGCCCAGCTCGATCGAGGTGTCGTTGACGGCGCCGCCGACCCCCAGCTCGGGCTCCGGGAAGGCGCCCATGATCGCGTCGGTGCAGGGCGAGAGGGCGAGGCCGATGGCCAGGCCGAGGACGATCAGGGGCGCCACGAAGGAGCCGTAGGAGGACGAGCCGTCGACCTGGGTGAGCAGGGCCAGGGCGACGGTGCCGCCGACCATGCCCGCGGTGACGGTCCACTTCATGCCGACGCGCGGGGTGAGGTAGCCGGTCAGGGCCGAGCCGACGAAGACCGCGCCGGCCAGCGGCAGCATGCGCACACCGGTGGCGAGGGCGTCGTAGCCGAGGACGAACTGGAGGTGCTGGGTGAGGTAGTAGAAGGCGCCGAAGACGGCCAGGAAGAACAGGGCGACGGCGAGGTTGGAACCGGCGAAGCGGCGGCTGGTGAAGCGGCGCACGTCGAGGATGGGGCGCGGGTGGCGCAGCTCCCACAGGACGAAGGCCAGCAGGCCGGCGCCCGCGACGACGGCGGCGGTGACCGCCTTGACGTCCCAGCCGAAGTGCGGCCCCTCGATGATCATGTAGACCAGCGAGCCGGTCCACAGCACGGACAGCAGGCCGCCGACGTAGTCGATGCGGTGGTCGCCGCCCTCGGGCCGGGCGGCCCGGGACGGCGGGACGAGGACGAAGGCGGCGACCAGGGCGACGGCGGCGATCGGCACGTTGATCAGGAAAGTCGAGGCCCAGCCGTGGTTGCGGAGCAGTGCGCCGGCGACGACCGGGCCCGCGGCGATCGCGAGGCCGGCGGTGGCGGTCCACAGGGTGATGGCCTTGGCGCGTTCGGCGCGCGGGAAGGTCGCGGCCAGCAGGGACAGCGTGGCCGGCATGATCAGGGCGGCGCCGACGCCCATGACCGCGCGGGCGGCGATGACGGTCGCGGCGCTGCCGGCCAGCGAGCCGAAGACGGCTCCGCCGCCGAAGACGACCAGTCCGAGGACCAGGGCGCCGCGCCGGCTGTACTTGTCACCTATCGCGCCGAGCAGCAGCATCAGCGCCGCGTAGGGGACGGTGTAGCCGTCGATCACCCATTGCAGGTCGGCGCCGGACAGGCCCAGGTCGCGGGTCATGTCGGGCGCGGCGACGGTGAGGGCGGTGTTGGCCATCACGATGATCAGCAGGCTCAGGCAGAGCACCAGGAGCGCCCACCAGCGCCGGGCGTAGGGGCGGTCCGTCCTCTCGACCGGTTCGGTCATGACGAGTCGCATGGCAGGGGTCGCCTTCCTCGGGTGCGCGTCGGATCGTGGACCTGTGCGTACAGCTACTTGCACAGCGATGTGCATTTGCACAACCATGTGCAATGTACGTCGTTGCACAGTGCTGTGCAAGTCGCGAGGGAGGCACAATGTCAGCCATGACCACGGGTAACACCACGCGCGCGGACGCAAACCGGCGCCGCATCCTCGACGTCGCCCTCGCCGAGCTGCTGCGCGACCCCGACGCGTCCATGGACCAGATCGCGCGCGCCGCGGGTGTCGTACGGCGCACGGTGTACGGGCACTTCCCCAGCCGCGAGGCGCTGATCAGCACGCTCGTCGACGACGCCGTGCAGGTGCTGGCCGACGCGCACGCGCGGGGCCGCGAGGGCGTCGAGGACCCGGCGGAGGCGCTGGCGCGTTCGGTACTGGCGATCTGGCCGATCGCGGACCGCTACCGGCTGCTGGTGGCGCTCGCCCAGCGCACCGTGACCATGGAGGGCATCCGCGAGCGTCTGGCCCCCGTCCGCAGCAGTTGCGCGGACCTGCTCCAGCGCGGCGTCGAGCGGGGTGCGTTCAGCTCACCGCTGCCCGCGCCCGCGCTCGCGCACGTGCACGAGCAGATCCTGTTCGCGCTGATGGAGGCCGTCAACGACGATCTGCTGGACGCCCGTGAGGCCGGCTCCTCGGCCGCCGTCACGGTGCTCACGTCGGCCGGGGTGCCGGCCTCACGGGCGGGGGCACTGGTGTCGAAGCTCGGCGGCTGACCGGAAGGCCCCACGGCGGGCGGGACGCGAAGAGCCGAGCGGCCGGGCCCACGGGGGGAGAGCCTCGGCCGCTCGGCGGCTTCTTCTTGGAGCTGTTGGACAAGAGGGGAGTCCGGTCGGCTCGCGGCGTCCGGTGCGTGCGAGCGCAAGGCGCCGGAAGTCCTTGGGGCGGAGCTGTCAGGACTTTCCGGCAGCGCCGCGAGCGTGCGTGCCGGGCGTCGCGAGCCGGGCGCCCCTCTTGTTCGCGGCTCTTATGGGTGCCGGACGCCCGGCCCGGGTTCAGGCGGGGCCGGGCGTCCGGAGAGCGGGGACGGTCGCGGGCGGACGCCGGAGGCGTGGGGGACGCGGGGCGTGTCGCGGGCGAGCGGCCGTGTGCGGGCGGGCCGGCCTGACGGGTCGGGCCCGGCGGTTCAGGGCTGACGGGTCCGGCCTGGCACGTCAGGGCTGAGGGCTGACGGATCCGGCCTGAAGGTCTGCCCTGACGGTTCAGGGCTGACGGGCCGGGCCTGACGGCCGAGGTCCGGCGCGTCCGGGTCAGGCCTTGGCCAGTTCCTTCTCGCCGTCCTCGCGCTGTTCCGGCAGGGCGGAGCCGGCCGGGCCGCTCTCGGAGTCGTCGAGCAGGGTGCGCTCGTCGAAGGGCAGGTCACCGGCGAGCACCCGGCGCACCCGGTCCTGGTCCACCTCGCCGGTCCACGTGCCGATCAGCAGGGTGGCGACGGCGTTGCCCGCGAAGTTCGTCAGGGCGCGGGCCTCGCTCATGAAGCGGTCGATGCCGACGATCAGGCCGACGCCGTCGACCAGCGCGGGCTTGTGGGACTGGAGGGCGCCGGCCAGGGTGGCGAGGCCCGCGCCGGTGACGCCCGCGGCGCCCTTGGAGGCGATCATCATGAACAGCAGCAGGGTGATCTGCTGGCCGATGGAGAGCGGCTGGTCCATGGCGTCCGCGATGAACAGCGAGGCCATGGTCAGGTAGATCATGGTGCCGTCGAGGTTGAAGGAGTAGCCGGTCGGCACGGTGATGCCGACGACCGGGCGGCTGACGCCGAGGTGCTCCATCTTGGCGATCAGCCGGGGCAGCGCGGACTCGGACGACGAGGTCGACAGGATCAGCAGGAACTCGCGGCCCAGGTACTTCAGCAGCTGGAAGATGTTGACGCCGGCCACCAGACGGGTCATGGCGCCGAGCACCACGATCACGAAGAGCAGACAGGTGGCGTAGAAGCCGAACATGATCGTGGCGAGGGCCTTCAGGGCGTCGATGCCCGTCTCGCCGACGACGGCGGCCATGGCGCCGAAGGCACCGATCGGCGCGGCCCACATGATCATGGAGAGGATGCGGAAGACCAGGCGCTGGATGTGTTCCACCCCGCGCAGCATCGGCTCGCCCCTGCGGCCCATGGCCTGCAGCGCGAACCCGACGAGCAGGGCGACCAGCAGGGTCTGGAGCACCTGGCCCTCGGTGAAGGACGACACGAGCGTGGTCGGGATGATCCCGAGCACGAAGTCGACCGGGCCCTCCTTCGCGGCGTCGGCCTGGGCGTGGCCCACACCCTTGACCGCCTCGGTGAGGTGCATGCCGCTGCCGGGGTGGACGAGGTTGCCGATCACCAGGCCGATGGCGAGCGCGACGAACGACATCGCGACGAAGTAGCCGAGGGCGAGGCCGCCCACCTTGCCGACCTTCGCCGCCTTGCGCACCGAACCGACGCCGAGCACGATCGTGCAGAAGATGATCGGGGAGATCATCATCTTGATCAGGTTCACGAAGCCGGTGCCGAGCGGCTTCAGCTCCTTGGCGAAGTCCGGCGCGGCGAACCCGACGACGACGCCGAGGACCACCGCGGCGATCACCGCTATGTAGAGGTAATGGGTGCGGTCCCGCTTGGCTGCGGGGCCGGGCCCGCTGGCGGGTGCGGCAGGTGCCGTATCGGCTGCGCTGGTCACGGCGGCCCTCCTTGACGACGTCGTCGGCATCACCGGCGTGCGGCTCACGTCCGGGGGATTTCGGGGATGCCGTGACTATCTCGTGCCGTGTGAGGGCGGTCACCCTTCCGTTCATTTAGTTCACGCCACCGCTCGGAGGCAGACTGACGGCATGCGCATACCCGCCCTCCCCAGACCGCGCAGCCTGGCGGGCCAGCTCTTCGCCATGCAGGCCGTGCTGCTGGCGCTCGTCGTGGCCGGATACGCGCTGTTCACCTTCGTCAGCGACCGCGGTCAGGCGGAGAGCGCGGCCCGCCGCCAGACCACGGCGGTGGCCCGTTCCATCGCCGACTCCCCCTCCGTGCGCTCCGCGATCCACACCGCCGATCCCACCTCCCACCTCCAGCCCTACGCGCTCCAGGTCCAGCGGGACACGGGCGTCGACTTCGTGACGATCATGACGCCGCAGGGCATCCGCTGGACCCATCCGGACCCGGACGAGATCGGCCGCCCCTTCCTCGGCAACATCTCCCGTGCCCAGCGCGGGCGGTCCTTCACCGAGACCTACACCGGCACCCTCGGCCCCTCCGTCCGCGCGGTCACCCCCGTCGAGGAGAACGGCCGCGTCATCGGCCTGGTCAGCGCCGGCATCAAGGTCGAGGCGATCAGCCGGCGGGTCCAGGAGCAGGTCACGGCCCTGTTCGGGGTCGCGGGCGGCATCCTCGCGCTGGGCGCGGTCGCCACGTACGTCATCAACGCGCGGCTGCGCCGGCACACGCACGGCATGAACGCCGACGAGCTGAGCCGGATGCACGACTACCACCAGGCCACCTTGCACGCGGTGCGCGAAGGGCTGCTGATGCTGGACTCGCACCACCGGGTGGCCCTCATCAACGACGGCGGACGCGAACTGCTCGGCGTGGGCGGCGCGGCCGGCGAGGCGGAACCGGTGGGCAGGCCGGTGACCGAGCTGGGCCTGCCCGCGCCGCTGACGGGCGCCCTGCTGGCCGCCGAGCCGCGGGTGGACGAGGTGCACCTCACCGACGCCCGCGTCCTGGTGGTGAACACCTCCCCGGTCTCGGGCGGGCAGCGCCGGGGCACCGTGGTGACCCTGCGCGACGTGACGGAACTCCAGTCGCTCATGGGCGAACTGGACTCCGAGCGCGGTTTCACCCAGGCACTGCGGTCGCAGGCCCACGAGGCGGCGAACCGGCTGCACACGGTGGTGTCCCTGATCGAACTGGGCCGCGCCGAGGAGGCGGTGGAGTTCGCCACGGCGGAACTGGAACTGGCCCAGGCCCTGACCGACCAGGTGGTCGCGGCGGTCGGCGAGCCGGTGCTGGCCGCGCTGCTGCTCGGCAAGACCGCGCAGGCCAACGAGCGGGGCGTGGAGCTGGTGGTGTCCGAGGACAGCGGCCTGGACGACGGGCTGCTCCCCCGCTCCCTGCCCGCCCGTGACCTGGTGACGATCCTCGGCAACCTGATCGACAACGCGGTGGACGCGGCCCAGGGCGGCGCGCGGGCGCGGGTGACGGTGACGGTGTGCGCGGCCGGCGCCGAAGTGCTGCTGCGGGTCGCGGACAGCGGCCCGGGTGTCGACCCGGACCACACGGACCTGGTCTTCCAGCGTGGCTTCTCGACCAAGCCGGCCGGACCCGGCGGGCGGGGGCTCGGGCTCGCGCTGGCCCGGCAGGCGGTGCTGCGGCACCAGGGGACACTGACGGTCACCGACGCGGCGGAGGGCGGTGCGGCCTTCGAGGCGCGGCTGCCGCTGGGCGGCCCCGCGGCCGCCCCCCGGCCCCGCCGGACACCCGGTGCGGCGCACGCCGGCACCGGCGACAGCGACGGTACGAGGACGGCGGGGCGGAGCGCATGACGGACGGCGGCACCGGCAGACGGCCCGGGGAACAGCCTCGGGAGCAAGGCGCGGGGCAGCGGGAGGGACGGCCCATCCGGGTCCTGGTGGTCGAGGACGACCCGGTCGCCGCCGACGCCCACGTGATGTACGTGGGCCGGGTCCCGGGGTTCGTCGCGGTGGGCAAGGCGCACACCGGTGCGCAGGCCCGGCGCGCGCTGGAGCGCACCCCGGTGGACCTGCTCCTGCTCGACCTGCACCTGCCGGACGTGCACGGCCTCCAGCTCGCCCGCTCCCTGCGGGCCGCCGGCCACCACGCGGACGTCATCGCGGTGACCTCGGCACGGGACCTCGCGGTGGTCCGCGAGGGCGTCTCGCTGGGCGTGGTCCAGTACGTCCTCAAACCGTTCACCTTCGCCACCCTGCGCGACCGGCTGGTGCGCTACGCGGAGTTCCAGGCGGCGGTCGGTGAGGCCAGCGGCCAGGAAGAGGTCGACCGTGCCCTCGCCGCCCTGCGCGCCCCCGGCCCGGCCGCCCTCCCCAAGGGCCTGAGCGCCCCCACCCTGCAACGGGTGACGGGCGCCCTGCGGGAGGCCGCCGAGGGCCTCACCGCCGCCGGCGTCGCCGAGACGGTCGGCATCTCCCGCATCACGGCCCGCCGCTACCTGGAGCACCTGGTGGACACCGGCCGCGCCGCCCGCCGCCCCCTGTACGGCCAGGTGGGCAGGCCGGAACTGGTGTACCGGTGGGGACCGGGACGGTGAGACGGCCCGCCCCGGGCGCGGCAGGGCCCACGGCCGTAGGTTCGTACAACCCGTCATCCTGTGGGAACGGCCCGTAGTCACCGGCGCCGCGGGCTCCTAGCTTGTGCGGGTGCAGCCACCACCCTCCGCCCTCCCGTTCAACGCCCCCGCCGCCCGGCGGATCCGTGCCGCGCTCGGCATGGGGCCCGAGCACGTCGCCCACGGCATGCGGGTCTCCTACGGGCTGCCGTACGTCACCCCCGACCTGGTGGTCGCCTGGGAGCGCGGGGCCGCCTCGCCGTCGGGACCGGAGCTGACCGGGCTGGCCGGGGTGCTGTGGTGCGCGCCGGGCGAGCTGATCGGACGGCCGCGCAGCCTGCGCGAGCACCGCATCGCCCGTGGTCTGCGGCCGGAGGACGTGGCCCGTGCCGTCGGTCTCGAACCGCCCCGCTACCTGCGGATGGAGGAGCGCGACGACTGGCGCGGCACCGAGCGGCAGTCGGCCGCGCTGGCCGAGGTCCTCGCCCTGGCCCTGCCCGACTTCGTCGCCGTCACCGGGCGCGAGGAGCAGCTCGCCGGCCTGCTGCGCAGTGCCGTCGGCACCCGCTGGCAGGGTTACGTCCGCCCGGTGGGCAAGGTGGTGCCTCTGCGGCGGGCGCTGCTGGAGAAGGTCCTCCAGCAGTTGCACCAGGACTACCAGGGGCAGATGGTCGCCTCGCTGAGCTGGGGCGGCACCAGCGCGGCCGGGGAGGCGGGCGACGCCGGCCGGGACTTCCTCGACCGGATCGTCGAGCACTTCTGGACCCGGGTCGAGGCGGCCCCGTAGGACGTCCCGGGAGCCGAAGGAAGCCCGCGCCGCAGAGCGCGGAGCCCGAAGGCCCCCAGGCCCCCGAAACCGGAAGGCCCGGAGCGGTGAGCCCGGAGCCGGGACCCGGGCCGGAAGGGCCGGGCCGGAGGACTCCGAGGGCCCAGGGGGAGGCCGAGGGCCGAGGGCCCGAAGGGGCGAAGACCGGGAAGGGCGAGGAGGGCGAGGCGAGCGGGAAGGTCTAGAAGACCGACTCCGCCTCGTCCATGCGGTCCTTGGGCACCGTCTTCAGCTCGGTCACCGCCTCCGCGAGCGGCACCATCACGATGTCGGTGCCGCGCAGCGAGGTCATGTGGCCGAACTCGCCGCGGTGCGCGGCCTCCACCGCGTGCCAGCCGAAGCGGGTGGCGAGGACGCGGTCGTAGGGGGTGGGGACGCCACCGCGCTGCACGTGGCCGAGGATGACCGGCTTGGCCTCCTTGCCCAGCCGCTTCTCCAGCTCGTACGCCAGGGCCGTGCCGATGCCCTGGAAGCGCTCGTGGCCGTACTTGTCGATGGCGCCCTTGCCGTAGTCCATGCTGCCCTCGGCGGGGTGGGCGCCTTCGGCGACGCAGACCACGGCGAACTTCTTGCCGCGGGCGAAGCGCTCCTCGACCATCTTGACCAGGTCGGCCGGGTCGAAGGGCCGCTCGGGCAGGCAGATGCCGTGGGCGCCGGCGGCCATGCCGGACTCCAGGGCGATCCAGCCCGCGTGCCGGCCCATGACCTCGACGACCATCACCCGCTGGTGGGACTCGGCGGTGGTCTTCAGGCGGTCCATCGCCTCGGTGGCCACGCCGACGGCGGTGTCGAAGCCGAAGGTGCGGTCGGTGGAGGAGATGTCGTTGTCGATCGTCTTCGGGACGCCCACCACCGGCAGCCCGGCGTCCGAGAGCATGCGCGCCGCGGTCAGCGTGCCCTCGCCGCCGATCGGGATGAGCGCGTCGATGCCGAACCGGTGGATCATGTCGGAGGCGTTCTCGCACGCCTCCCGCAGCCGGTTGCGCTCCAGCCGGGACGAGCCGAGGATGGTGCCGCCGCGGGCCAGGATGCCGCTGACCGCGTTGAGGTCCAGCTCGCGGTAGCGGCCGTCGAGCAGGCCGGCGTAACCGTCCTCGAAACCGATGACCTCGTCGCCGTACGTCGTGACCGCTCGGTGCACCACCGACCGGATCACCGCGTTCAGTCCCGGACAGTCGCCGCCTGCCGTGAGAACTCCGATACGCATCGTGCTGTGTCTCCTGCCCACTGTTGACACCGGTGATCCAGTCCGATTGTTTCACGTCCCGGGGGCGGCCACGTCTTGACCGGGGGCCGCGGCCGACCGCCGGGAGCCCCGGTCTCCTGACGGGCGCCTTATCTAGCGGCGGGGGTATTGTCAAGAGGGTTCCGCTCACCTCGGTGGGCGATTTTTGTCCGCCGTACGCCACCCCTGTACGTCCTCTGTACCTCCGGTGCACCCCCCACTCGACGAAACGGAGAGCCCGCGTGACCCGCAGCGTGTACGTGACCGGCATCGACCGCGGTGACGGCCGCCAGGTCGTCGAGCTGGGTGTCATGGAGCTGCTGACCCGGCAGGTCGACCGGGTGGGCGTCTTCCGCCCGCTCGTCCACGACGGCCCGGACCGCCTCTTCGAACTGCTGCGCGCCCGCTACCGGCTGACCCAGGACCCGGCCACCGTCTACGGCATGGCCTACCACGAGGCGTCCTCCCTCCAGGCCGAACAGGGCACCGACGAGCTGGTCTCCACCCTCGTCGACCGCTTCCACCGGGTGGCCAGGGACTACGACGTCGTCCTGGTCCTCGGCACCGACTTCGCCGACACCCAGCTCCCCGACGAGCTGTCCCTCAACGCCCGGCTCGCCAACGAGTTCGGCGCCTCCGTGCTCCCCGTCGTCGGCGGCCGCAAGCAGAGCGCCGAGTCGGTGCTCGCCGAGACCCGCAACGCCTACCGCGCCTACGACGGCCTGGGCTGCGACGTCCTGGCCATGGTCACCAACCGGGTGGCCCGCGAGGACCGCGACGAGATCGCCGGGCGGCTGACCGGCCGGCTGCCCGTGCCCTGCTTCGTGGTGCCCGACGAGCCGGCCCTGTCCGCGCCGACCGTCGCGCAGATCACCCATGCCCTGGACGGCAGGATCCTGCTGGGCGACGACTCGGGACTGGCCCGCGACGCGCTCGACTTCGTCTTCGGCGGCGCCATGCTGCCCAACCTGCTCAAGGCGCTGACACCGGGCTGCCTGGTCGTCACCCCCGGCGACCGCGCCGACCTGGTGGTCGGCTCGCTCGCCGCGCACAGCGCCGGCACCCCGCCGATCGCCGGCGTGCTGCTCACCCTGGACGAGGAGCCCGGCGAGGAGATCCTCACCCTCGCCGCCCGGCTCGCCCCCGGCACCCCGGTCGTCTCGGTGTCCGGCAACAGCTTCCCCACCGCCGAACGCCTGTTCTCCCTGGAGGGCAAGCTGAACGCGGCCACCCCGCGCAAGGCGGAGACCGCCCTCGGCCTGTTCGAGCGGTACGTCGACACCACCGACCTCAGCAAGCGGGTCTCCGCGCCGAGCAGCGACCGGCTCACCCCGATGATGTTCGAACACAAGCTGCTCGAACAGGCCCGCTCCGACGTCCGCCGGGTCGTGCTGCCCGAGGGCACCGAGGAACGCGTGCTGCACGCGGCGGAGGTGCTGCTGCGCCGCGGGGTGTGCGACCTGACGCTGCTCGGGCCGGTCGACACCATCCGCAGGAAGGCCGCCGACCTCGGCATCGACCTCGGCGACACCCAGCTCATCGACCCGGCCGTCTCCGAGCTGCGGGACTCCTTCGCCGAGCAGTACGCCCGGCTGCGGGCCCACAAGGGCGTCACCGTCGAGCTGGCGTACGACGTCGTCTCCGACGTGAACTACTTCGGCACGCTGATGGTGCAGCAGGGCCTGGCCGACGGCATGGTCTCCGGTTCCGTGCACTCCACGGCCGCCACCATCCGGCCCGCCTTCGAGATCATCAAGACGAAGCCGGAGGCGTCGATCGTCTCCTCCGTGTTCTTCATGTGCCTGGCCGACAAGGTGCTCGTCTACGGCGACTGCGCGGTCAACCCGGACCCGGACGCCGAGCAGCTGGCCGACATCGCCGTCCAGTCGGCGGCCACCGCCGCCCAGTTCGGCGTCGAGCCGCGGATCGCGATGCTGTCGTACTCCACCGGCACCTCCGGCACGGGCGCCGACGTGGACAAGGTGCGCGAGGCGACCGACCTGGTGCGGCTGCGCCGCGCGGACCTGATGATCGAGGGTCCCATCCAGTACGACGCGGCCGTGGAGCCGTCGGTCGCCGCGACCAAGCTGCCGGGCTCGGAGGTCGCCGGGCAGGCCAGCGTGCTGGTCTTCCCGGACCTGAACACCGGGAACAACACGTACAAGGCCGTGCAGCGCTCGGCCGGCGCGATCGCGGTCGGCCCGGTCCTGCAGGGCCTGCGCAAGCCGGTCAACGACCTGTCCCGCGGCGCCCTGGTCCAGGACATCGTCAACACCGTCGCCATCACCGCGATCCAGGCCCAGGACCAGGCCCGCACCCCGGCCGCCCCCGCCCACTGACGTCGTAGAGAGAACCCTTGAACACCGTGAACGCGACCCGTGTCCTCGTCCTCAACTCCGGCTCCTCGTCGCTGAAGTACCAGCTCCTCGACATGCGCGACGCGAGCCGGCTCGCCGTCGGCCTGGTGGAGCGCATCGGTGAGCAGACCTCCCGGCTCAAGCACACCTGTGTGGCCACCGGCGACACGCGCGAGCAGAACGGCCCGATCGCCGACCACGACGGCGCGCTCAAGGCCGTCGCCGGGGAGCTGGCCAGGGACGGGCTCGGCCTGGACTCCCCCGAGCTGGCCGCGATCGGCCACCGCGTGGTGCACGGCGGCATGTTCTTCACCGAGCCGACCGTCATCGACGACGCCGTCCTCACCGAGATCGAGCGGCTGATCCCGGTGGCGCCGCTGCACAACCCGGCCAACCTCACCGGCATCCGCACCGCCACCGCGCTCCGCCCCGACCTGCCGCAGGTCGCCGTCTTCGACACCGCGTTCCACACCACCATGCCGGAGCCGGCCGCGCGCTACGCCATCGAGCCCAAGCTCGCGGACCGCTTCCGGGTGCGGCGCTACGGCTTCCACGGCACCTCGCACGCCTACGTCTCCCGCAGGACGGCCGAGCTGCTGGGCAAGGCGCCCGAGGACGTCAACGTGATCGTGCTGCACCTGGGCAACGGGGCGTCCGCCTCGGCGGTGCGCGGCGGGCGGTGCGTAGACACCTCCATGGGGCTCACCCCGCTGGAGGGGCTGGTCATGGGCACGCGTTCAGGAGACCTGGACCCGGCGGTCATCTTCCATTTGCAGCGCGTCGGCGGAATGTCCATGGACGAGATCGACACTCTCCTCAACAAGAGGAGCGGTCTGTTCGGCCTCTGCGGCGACAACGACATGCGGGAGATACGGCGCCGGATGGACGAGGGCGACGAGCAGGCGCGGCTCGCCTTCGAGATCTACATCCACCGGCTGAAGAAGTACATCGGTGCCTATTACGCGGTACTCGGCACCGTGGACGCGGTCGCCTTCACCGCCGGGGTCGGGGAGAACGCGGACTTCGTGCGCGCGGCGGCCCTCGCGGACCTGGAGGGGCTGGGTCTCGCGGTGGACGGCGCGCGGAACGCCGTACGCGCCGACGAGGCGCGGCTGATCTCGCCCGACGGGGCGCGGGTCGCCGTGGCCGTCGTCCCCACGGACGAGGAAATGGAGATCGCCGCGCAGACCTACGCCCTTGTCGGAAAGGACGAGTAAGGAGGAGCGGGAGAGGAGCGGGCGAAGACAATCAAGGACAAGCGAGGACAACCGAATTCGACCGGCATCCCCACCGGCACTCGACTGAGCGCAGACCCGCCCATTTGTATATTCCACCAGACGGAATATTCCGCAGCGAAACAAACCGATAGGATCGCCCCATGCGCCGTTCGAAAATCGTCTGTACTCTCGGCCCCGCGGTCGACTCCCACGAGCAGCTCGTCGCGCTGATCGAAGCCGGCATGAACGTGGCCCGCTTCAACTTCAGCCACGGCACGCACGCCGAGCACCAGGGCCGGTACGACCGCGTCCGTGCCGCGTCCAAGGAGACCGGCCGGGCCATCGCCGTCCTCGCCGACCTGCAGGGCCCGAAGATCCGGCTGGAGACCTTCGCCGAGGGCCCGGTCGAGCTGGAGCGGGGTGACGAGTTCACGATCACCACCGAGGACGTCCCGGGCGACAAGCAGATCTGCGGCACGACGTACAAGGGGCTGCCGGGTGACGTCTCGCGCGGCGACCAGATCCTGATCAACGACGGCAACGTCGAGCTGAAGGTCCTGGACGTCGAGGGCCCGCGGGTGAAGACGATCGTCATCGAGGGCGGTGTCATCTCCGACCACAAGGGCATCAACCTGCCCGGCGCGGCGGTGAACGTGCCCGCGCTGTCCGACAAGGACGTCGAGGACCTGCGTTTCGCGCTCCGCATGGGCTGCGACATGGTGGCGCTGTCCTTCGTCCGCGACGCCAAGGACGTCGCCGACGTCCACCGCGTCATGGACGAGGAGGGCCGCCGCGTCCCCGTCATCGCCAAGGTGGAGAAGCCGCAGGCGGTGGAGAACATGCAGGACGTCGTGATGGCGTTCGACGGCGTGATGGTGGCCCGCGGTGACCTGGCCGTCGAGTACCCGCTCGAAAAGGTCCCGATGGTGCAGAAGCGCCTGATCGAGCTGTGCCGGCGCAACGCCAAGCCGGTGATCGTGGCGACCCAGATGATGGAGTCGATGATCACCAACTCCCGTCCGACCCGCGCCGAGGCCTCCGACGTGGCCAACGCCATCCTGGACGGCGCCGACGCGGTGATGCTGTCCGCCGAGTCGAGCGTGGGCGCGTACCCGATCGAGACCGTCAAGACGATGTCGAAGATCGTCGTCGCGGCCGAGGAGGAACTGCTCTCCAAGGGCCTGCAGCCGCTCGTCCCGGGCAAGAAGCCGCGCACGCAGGGCGGTTCGGTGGCCCGTGCCGCCGCCGAGATCGCCGACTTCCTGGGCGGCAAGGGCCTGGTGGCCTTCACCCAGTCCGGCGACACGGCCCGCCGGCTGTCGCGCTACCGCGCGACCCAGCCGATCCTCGCCTTCACCACCGACGAGTCCACCCGCAACCAGCTGGCGCTCAGCTGGGGCGTGGAGTCGCACGTGGTGCCCTTCGTCAACAGCACCGACGAGATGGTCGACCTGGTCGACCAGGAGCTGATCAAGCTCAAGCGGTTCAACGAGGGCGATGTCGTGATCATCACCGCCGGCTCCCCGCCCGGGGTCCCCGGCACCACGAACATGGTCCGCGTCCACCACCTGGGCGGCGGCCAGCGCGACTGACGTACGTCCGTCGCCGGGCCGGGCCCGTACGGGCTCGCGTACGCGTTCGAGGGCGCCCTCGCCGGGATCCGGCGGGGGCGCCCTCGGTTCTGCGGCTCCCGGAACGGGCTCGGTGCGGCGTTCAGACGCCGTCGGTGGTGTACATGTGCATCCCGGGGATGTTCAGGTTGCCGCCGAACTGGGCCGCCTGGACGACGTGGACCTTGGTGAAGTAGATCAGCGGGATGTCCAGCGGGGGCGGGCTGTCCGGGCTGAACGTGATGGGCAGCAGTCCGAGCAGGTTGCCGGAGATGCTCTCGGTGTACATCACCGTGTCGCCGCCGGTGATCTTGGACATCGACCCCTTGGCCGCCTGTACGTGATAGGTCTTGCCGGCCTGCTTGTCCTTCACCGTCTGGTGCAGGTCACCGATGTCGGTACCCGCGGATATGACGTACTTCAGGACCTTCTTGACGCTGCCGTTGGCGGTCCTGACCTGGACGACGCCCTTGTAGCTCGCGCCCTTGAGCGTCAGCGAACTGGCGTCCAGGTACCACGGGTCGTCCGCCAGGGGCACGGTGTTGTCGACGCCGCCCTGCGCGTCGGTGGCCGCCGGGCAGTCGGCCGGGTCCGTGCTCGCGCTCGCGGACGGGCTGGGCGAGGAGGTGACCCCGTCGACGGCGTCCCCGGCCTTCTTCGTGGCGTCGTCCACCGTGCCCTTCACGGTGCCCTTGACCGCGCCGGTGGTGTCCTCGGCCGCCTTGGACGCCGCGTCGGTCGCGCCCTTCACGGTGCCGTCGACCGTGTCGGTGACCTTCTTCGTGGTGTCCTTGACGGTGTCGGACGCGGCTTGGCCCAGGTCCTTCTTCGTCCCGTCCGCCGAGGGGGTGGCGGACGGGGACGGGGTGGTGGCCTGGTTGCTGGGCTGCGCGTCCTGCTTGCCGCCGGTCAGGAGGTCGCCGAGGGCGTCGCCAAGGCCGCCGAGCAGGCCGCCGCTCTTGGTCGCCGTGGCCGAGGGGGACGGGGACGCGGTGGCGGACGCCGTGGGCTGCGCCTTGTCGTCGGAACCTGAATCCGGCGAAGAGGCCGTGCCCGAGACGGCGTCGTCCTGCGCGTCCGGCTTGCTGGTGGAGGCGGTGGCCGACGGAGACGGCGTACTGCCCCCGTCGTCGTTCCCCTCGGCCTTCTCCCCGTCCTTTTCCTTGCTCTTGTCCTTCTCCTTGTCCTTCGCGGCGTCGGTGGCGCTCGCGGAGGCGGAAGGGGACGGCGAGGCCGAGGAGTCGTCCTTGGACTTCTCCAGCGCCTCGACACACTTCTTGTAGTCCTCCGGCGACATCGTCTCGGACGACGACGCGGACTTGGTCGAGGTGTGGTTGGTGTCGGCGAGCGCCAGCGAGGACGTGAAGCCCATCCCCATGAGGACCGCCGTGGGCATCGCCACGGTCGCTATCGCCTTGCCCGCCGGCATGTGGAACCTGGTGAACAGCGGCCTCTTGGGTGCCGCGTGGCGCGGCCCGGTTCTCGCACGGGACTCTTCCACATCAGCCCCGTGGGTCACCTCGTCAGCCGGCACTGTGCCTCCCGTTCGCCCCGTTGGCCGGGCTCGTTCCTGACAGGTCGTTCGATTCACCCACCGCGTCCGGACCGTCCGCGTCCTCGGCGTCCTTCGGCGCGGGCGGTACGCCCGGCGCCCAGGAGACGGCCATCGCGCCGCCGAAGAGGGCGAGCAGGAAGCCCATGAGGAAGCCACCGAAGTTGGACACGGGGAGGGACACCAGCCCCAGCAGGATCGACGCGACGCCCGCGAAGACCCTGATGTGCTTCTGGAACCAGAGACTGATGCCGAGGACCACGAGCAGCACGCCGATGATCAGGGAGCCCGCGCCCGCGGTGGTGGACATCGCGAGCGTCAGGTGGCCGACCCGGAGATGCGCGTACGGGAAGTACATGATCGGCCAGCCTGCGAGCAGGACGAACAGGCCGGCCCAGAACGGCCGACTGCCCCGCCAGGCGCGGAACTGCAGCCTCCGGCGAGTGAACTGCCCGGGCACGGCGGAAGTCTCGGCGCTCATGGAAAACAGCTCCCTGGTGCAGCGTTGCTGTGAGTTGTGGTGCGGTGGTGGGGGGTGTGGGGCCGTGGCCGAGGACTGTGGACGGGCGGGGGCCGCTGACGCCCCCCGCCCATCACCAGGTGCCTAGTAGCACTCGGCCTTCTTGGTGTCCGTCGACAGCGACATGTGCAGACCGGGCAGCGTGAAGGTGCCGGCGGTGGTCGCCCACGCCGTCTGCTCCACGTCGTAGAGGTCCGCCGAAGTGGCCTGCTGCGCGAAGCCGTAGGGGTTGGCCTGCTCGCCGCCGCCCTTCATGCCCGGGCCCTTGCCGCCCTTGGCTTCGCTCGTGTCACCGGCCGCGACGCCGATGTCGATGCCTTTGAAGACGGCACCGCCCTTGGCGTTGAGGTCCGCGACGTCGATGTACAGGTTGTTGGCCGAGACCTGCTTCTTCTCTTCGGAGCTGTTACCCGCCTCCAACCGCAGGGTGACCGAGGCGAGTCCCGGAAGACCGATCGGGGTGGTGACCGACTGGCACAGCCTCTCGATCGTCGCGTCCTTGAACGACGAGACCGCAACCGGGCGAGTGGCCTTGCCACCCGTGAGGGTGTAGCCGGAGTCGACCGCCCCGTACTGAGCGAAGCCGGTGCCGTGCAGTTTTTTGGCCGAAACCTTGAACTCCTGCCCCGACACACTGAACGAAGCGGCCAGCGCGCCCTGGGCCAGGGCCACGCCTATCGCCGCCGTGGCGGCAACGCTGGGCACCATCACCACAGCGAACCGCTTCCATCTGGTCCCGCCACGCACCTGGGACTCCATATTTCCTCCTTCTCGGACGTACATCTCCTGGCCTCGGCCCGCCCCCGACGGGGGCTCGGCCGGGCAGGGATGGGAGAAGTGCTACGTCCTCGGGAAGGAGAGCGCCCGCGCTCGGTGGCGCTCAACGCGCCCGAATCACCGGCGATCACCCCCGAGCGACAACCACTGGTCGCGCCTGACACGCATCACGCACAACCCTGCTGGACAGGCTTCGCCGGACGGCGAAGACCCCCCTGTCCTAGGTCCGGCGCCACTGTCGCCGGCCCTGCTCGGTGGGGACCCTGACATCCCGCGTCCCGGCCGGCTGCCGGGGTACGGGAATGGACCGAGCGTCGCCGATCGTGGTGCATTCTCGCCGCCCGCACAAGGGGGTTCGTTACTCGCTAGTAACGGCCGGATAACCGTCGTTCGACACGCTGGTCCCGAACGGCGACGGTGGGTGGCAACAATGGGCAGAACAAAGATGTTGATCCCCGGACGGAACCGGGCAGACCGACAGCCTGCATTTACTCGCAGTAACAGCGGCCGCGATTGCCAAGTTTTGGCAAAGCGCGGCCGCTGTGGTGAACCGTCGGCAGATCTTTCACCCGGGCATCACAGGCCCTGGCGTTTAGCGACTGGTCGGCGCCCCGGCCCCGGCGGGGGTCAGAACAGGGCCCGTGCCAGCGCCCGGCGTGCCTCGCTCACCCGAGGATCCTCGGCGCCGACGACCTCGAACAGCTCCAGCAGTCTCAGCCGCGCCGCGTCCCGGTCCTCACCCGCGGTGCGCCGCACGGTGTCGATGAGCCGGCCGAAGGCGTCCTCCACATGACCGCCCACCAGGTCCAGGTCGGCCGCGGAGATCTGCGCCTGCACGTCCGAGGGCTTCTCGGCCGCCTCCTGACGGACCTTCTGCGGGTCGAGGTTCTGCACCCGCTGGAGCAACTCCGCCTGCGCGAGACCCAGTTTGGCCTCGGGGTGGGCGGGGTCCTCGGCCAGCACGTTCTTGTACGCCTGGACCGCGCCGCCGAGGTCACCGGCGTCCAGCGCCTGGGCCGCCGCGTTGAGCAGCGACTCGTGCGGACCGGCGGCCGGGGCCTGTGCGGGGGCCTGACCGCCCGGTACCGCGTCCGGGTCGACGGTGAGACCGGTCAGGCCGAAGCGCTCCTCGCCGACCTGCACCAGCTGGTCCAGGGTCTGGCGGATCTGCGCCTCGCCCGCCGCGCCCTGGAAGAGGGGCAGGGCCTGCCCGGCGACCACCGCGAAGACCGCGGGGATCCCCTGGACCCCGAACTGCTGCATCAGCATCTGGTTGGCGTCGACGTCGATCTTGGCGAGGAGGATGCGCCCGTTGTACTCGACGGCCAGCCGCTCCAGGACCGGGCTCAGCTGCTTGCAGGGCTGGCACCATTCGGCCCAGAAGTCGATGACGACCGGTACCTCGGCGGAGCGCTGCAGGACATCGCGTTCGAAGCCGGCCTCGTCGACGTCGATGACGAGGTCGGCGGGCGACACGGCCCCCGCCCCGCCTTCGCGGGCCGCTTGGGCGCGCGCCTGCTCCGCCTTCGCCTTGGCCTCCTGGGCCGCCTTCACCGCGGCGAGGTCGACGACTCCGCTCATGGACATGTTCCGTGGCTGCATGCGTCTATCCTCCCCCGTTCCGCGTGTCTGAGTGAAAACGGCCGGATGAACCGGACCGTGCCGGGCGCCTGGTCCCCACCGGGCGCCGGTTTCTGATGGTCCGTGTCCGCTTCCGGCCAAAGGGATGACCGGGTGTGCCGCGTGCGTGATGCTCTTGTGGTCGGTGCTCTCGTGGTCGTCGCCCGCACGGGCCACGCCCGCGCTTTCGCTACGACCCGTAGCGTAATGGCACCGAGTGCCTCAGCGAAACCGTCTCCCGGTGATCTCCCTCACCACCACACAGGTCCCACCGGTTTCCCGCCCGGTCACGGCCGCGAGACGGCCGGTTAGGGTCGGGGGATGCAGAGCCGCACCCCGCCCTCCCGCGCCGGCCGCCCGCGCAGCGCCGCCGCGGACGCGGCCATCCTGGCGGCCACGCGTGCGGCCCTGGTGGAGCTGGGCTGGTCGAAGCTCACCCTGGGAGACGTCGCCACCCGGGCCGGGGTTGCGAAGACGACGCTGTACCGCCGCTGGGCCGGCAAGAACGAGCTGGTCGTCGACGCCGTGGCCGAACTCTTCGACGAGCTGCGGCTGCCCGACCTCGGCAGCCTGGCGGCCGACATCGAGGGCGTGGTCCTGCAGTTCGCGGCGATCCTGGCCCGGCCGGAGGCCAAGAGCGGGCTGATGGCCGTCGTCGCCGAGTCGACCCGCGACGACGCCCTGCGCGAGCGGATCCGCGGCTCGATCGTGGAGCGTCAGAAGCGGCTGGTCCTGGAGGGCCGCGCACGGGCCCAGGCCCGCGGCGAACTCCCCCCGGAGACGGACCCGCGGGAAGCCGTCCGCACCGCCGACCTCATCTTCGACGTCGTCGCGGGCGCGGTCGTCCACCGCACCCTGGTCAGCGCGGAACCGGCCGACGAGGAGTGGGTCCGCAGTTTCACCCGCCTGCTGCTGCTGGGGCTGGGCGCCGCGTCCCCGTGAGGGGCGCCGGCCGCGCGAGCGGGCGGCGCCGTGGATGCCGGGCGGGCGCGGGGGCGGCGCCGGTGGCGGCAGCGGTCTCAGCGCGGCGGTGACGCCCGCCGCCGCACGCCCTCCTGGCCGCCGCCCCACCGCCGCCGAGCCGCCTCAGAACCCGGCCGGCTCCGTGTACACCCCCCACTCGTCGCGCAGCACCCCGCAGATTTCGCCCAGCGTCGCCTCGGCGCGCACGGCCCGGAGCATCGGCTCGATCATGTTGGCCCCCGACCGCGCGGCGGCCAGCATGGCGTCCAGCGACGCCCGCACCGCCGCGTCGTCGCGCGCCCCGCGGCGTGCGCCGAGCACCCGCACCTGCTCGCGCTCCACCTCGTGGCTGACCCGCAGGATCTCCAGGTCCCCGGTGACGGAGCCGGTCGCCGTGTTGACTCCGACGACCCGCTTGTCGCCTTTCTCCAGCGCCTGCTGGTAGCGGAACGCGGATTCGGCGATCTCGCCCGTGAACCAGCCGTCCTCGATGCCCCGCAGGATGCCGGAGGTGACCGGTCCGATCGGGTGCTTGCCGTCGGGGTGGGCGCGCAGGCCGCGCTCCTTGATCTGGTCGAAGATCTTCTCGGCGTCCGCCTCGATCCGGTCCGTCAGCTGCTCGACGTACCAGGAACCGCCCAGCGGGTCGGCGACGTTGGCGACGCCGGTCTCCTCCATCAGCACCTGCTGGGTGCGCAGCGCGATCTCGGCGGCCTGCTCGCTGGGCAGCGCGAGGGTCTCGTCCAGGGCGTTGGTGTGCAGGGAGTTGGTGCCGCCGAGCACGGCCGCGAGCGCCTCGACGGCGGTGCGCACGACGTTGTTGTACGGCTGCTGGGCGGTGAGCGAGACACCGGCGGTCTGGGTGTGGAAGCGCAGCCACTGCGCCTTGTCGGTCCGCGCGCCGTACACGTCGCGCATCCAGCGGGCCCAGATGCGGCGCGCGGCGCGGAACTTGGCGATCTCCTCGAAGAAGTCGACGTGCGCGTCGAAGAAGAAGGACAGGCCGGGCGCGAAGACGTCCACGTCGAGGCCGCGGCTGAGGCCCAGCTCGACGTAGCCGAAGCCGTCCGCGAGGGTGTACGCCAGCTCCTGCGCGGCCGTCGCCCCGGCCTCGCGGATGTGGTAGCCGGAGACGGACAGCGGCTTGTAGGCGGGGATGTTCGCGGCGCAGTGCTCCATCAGGTCACCGATGAGGCGCAGGTGCGGCTCGGGCTGGAAGAGCCACTCCTTCTGGGCGATGTACTCCTTGAAGATGTCCGTCTGGAGGGTTCCGTTGAGGACGGCGGGGTCCACGCCCTGGCGCTCGGCGGCGACCAGGTACATGCAGAAGACGGGCACGGCGGGCCCGCTGATCGTCATCGAGGTGGTGACGTCGCCGAGCGGGATGTCCTTGAACAGGACCTCCATGTCGGCGGCGGAGTCGATGGCCACCCCGCAGTGGCCGACCTCGCCGAGCGAGCGCGGGTCGTCGGAGTCGCGGCCCATGAGCGTGGGCATGTCGAAGGCGACCGAGAGACCGCCGCCGCCCGCGGCGAGGATCATCTTGTAGCGCTCGTTGGTCTGCTCGGCGTTGCCGAACCCGGCGAACTGGCGGATGGTCCAGGTCCGCCCGCGGTAGCCGGTCGGGTACAGCCCGCGGGTGAAGGGGTACTCGCCGGGCCAGCCGATCCGCTCGAAGCCCTCGTACCCGTCCCCCGGCCGGGGCCCGTACACCGGCTCCACGGGGTCCCCGGAGAGCGTGGTGAAGTCAGCATCGCGCTTGCGCGCGGCGTCGTACCGGGCCTGCCAGCGTCGGCGGCCCTCTTCGATGGCGTCAGCGTCCATGCTTCAAATTTACTAGGACGTCCTAGTAAAAGTCGACGGCTGACCGCCGTACGCGTGCGGTACGGCGGTGCGGTTACGCCTCGGCGACCGCCGGAGCGCGGTCGGTGACCTTGGCCTCCAGCTCGCGGCTGATCCTGCGCTCGACGAAGAAGGCGGCGGTCGGCACGGTCCCGGCGAGCAGCACCCACAGCTGCTTGGCCACCGGCCACTTCGCCTTGGAGCCCAGGTCGAAGGCGACGACCAGGTAGATCACGTACAGCCAGCCGTGCGCGATACCGATGACGGTGGTGAACTTCGCCGCGCCGTCGATCTGGAGGCCGTACTTGGCGATGACGCCGAGGGTCAGCAGGACCAGCAGCACGCCGGTGACGTAGGCCATGACGCGGTAGCGGGTCAGCACGCTCTTCTTCATGGGGTCGAGCGTAACCGTCCGTTCCGGGAGATCTTGCCCCGGGGCGCACTGCCCGCGACAGGGGCGTCAGTCCTCGTCGAAGTCGTGCGCCGCCACGCGCAGGGGCCGCAGCATCGCGAAGATCTCCGCGCACTCCTCGGCGTCGTAGGCGCCCAGGCCGAAGTCCATCGCCATCAGGTCGCGGGTGGCCGACTCGACCACCTCGCGGCCCTTGTCGGTGATGACGGCGAGGGTGCCGCGGCCGTCGTTGGGGTTGGGGCGCTTGGCGACCAGGCCGGACCTGACCAGGCGGTCGACGGTGTTCGTGACGGACGTGGGGTGCACCATGAGCCGCTCACCGATCTTGGACATCGGCAGTTCGCCGGCCTTGGAGAAGGTGAGCAGCACCAGCGCCTCGTAGCGCGCGAACGTCAGCCCGTACGGCTTGACCACCGCGTCGACCTCGGCCAGCAGGATCTGGTGCGCGCGCATGATGGAGGTGATCGCCGCCATGGACGGCACGTTTCCCCACCGCTGCTTCCAGAGATCGTCGGCGCGGGCGATGGGGTCGAAGGGGAGACTGAGGGGCTTCGGCACGGCACCAGACCCTACCCGCCGGTCATATCGTGGTCAGCCCCGTCTCGCCTTTCGGTCCGGACGGTCCGTGCGGGACGCCGCGGGGCGGTCCGTGCGGTCCCCGCGGGTCTGCGGGGCGGCCGGTGCGGGAGCCGTGGTGCGCCGGGCGGCGCCGGCCAGCAGCAGGCAGGCCACCGTGCCCAGGGCCCCCGCCCCCGCGACCGTCGCGCGCACCCCGGCGAACTCGGCCGCGACGCCCGCCAGGGCCATGCCCACGCCCTGGACGGTCATGAGCCCGGCGGTGAGCAGGGTCATAGCGCGCCCGCGCAGTTCCTCGGGAACGGCGGCGACGAACCACTGGTCCAGGCCCAGCGTGTACGCCGACCCGGCGCCGGAGACCAGGAGCAGCAGCAGGGAGAGCGCGAGGCCGGGGCGGAGGGCGTAGCCGAGGTAGGGCAGCAGCGCGAGGCTCACCAGCGGGAGCGCGATGCGCTCGCGGGCGGCGGGCACCAGCCGTGAGCCCGCGTACAGCTCGCCGGCCACGGTGCCGACGGGCAGCGCGCACATCAGCAGGCCGAGCCCGGTGGATCCGGTGCCGAGCGCCGCGGCGTACGGGGCCGCCAGGGCCTCGGGCACCACCGAGAACGCGGGCGGCACCCAGAAGAGCAGGAGCAGGACGCGGGTCCTGCGGTCGGCGAGCACCCGCCGGGCGCCGCGCAGCGAGTCGCCCACCAGGGCGCCGGGCTGCCCGGTGCGCGCCGGGCGGTGCCGGGTGCCGAGGCGGAGCAGTGCGGCGGAGGCCAGGAAGGTGCCCACGGTGATCAGCAGCGCGTGCCGGGGGCTGACCACGGTGAGCAGCAGCCCGCCGAGGCCGTAACCGACGAGCAGCGCGCTCTGCGACACGATCCGCAGCAGGGAGCGGCCCAGGACGAAAGGTCGCCGTCGCCGAGGATGTCGGCGAGGGTCGCCATGCGCGTGCCCTGGAACACCGGTGAGACGACGGCGAGGGCGCATCGCAGTGCGAGCAGGACGCCGATGTGCGCCCCCGGCGCGACCATGGGCGCCACGCACGCCGCGCACACCAGGTCGCACGTCACGAGGACCCGGCGGGCCGGGAAGCGGTCGGCCAGCCCGGCCAGGAGCGTGCCGCCGACCACGTACGGCAGGAAGCCGAGCGCGAAGGTGAGGGCGCTGAGCAGGGGCGAGCCGGTGAGGTCGTAGACGAGGACGGACAGCGCGATCTCACTGACGATGACGCCGAGCAGGGAGAGGGCGTGCGCGGCGAAGACGGCGCGGAACTCGGGGACGGCGAAGACCTGGGTGTAGCGCTGGGACATGCACGGCAGCGTGCGGCCGGACCGTCGCGGACCCTAGTCTTTCGGCTCAGGCCGAATCTTCCTCCCCTGGGGTGTGCGCATGCCGTTCCGTCTGCGTTTCGGCGACGACGACCTGCTGCGCTGCCGGTTCGCGCTGTCGCCGCTGTGGGAGACGCAGGAGGCGGTGCGGACGCTGGGACGGCCGGACCGGCACGGGTACCACCCGCACTGGCTGCGGCGCATCCGGGAGGCCGCCCGCGGGCTGGACCTGGCGCCGCTGTGGCTGCTCATGCCGCGGCGCGGGCACAGCCCGGACTTCCTGGGGCCGCCGCCGCTGGGTCCCGCGGCGACGTTCGAGGAGGAGATCGCCGCGGTGCGGGCGGCCGATCCGGTGGCGGCCCGGGAGGACCTGGGGCGGGCCCTGGCGGACACGCCGGGCGCGCTGCGGTCGCGGGCAGGCCGGGCGCTGCTGGCGGATCCGGAGCGGGCGGTGCGGGAGCTGGCGGACCTGCTGGAAGCCGCGTGGCGGGTGCTGGTGGAGCCGGAGTGGCCGCGGCTGCGGGCGCTGCTGGAGGCCGACATCGCCTTCCACTCGCGGCGGCTGGCCGAGGTGGGGCTGGAGACGCTGCTGCCCGAACTGGACCGCCGGCTGTCCTGGGACGGGCGGACGCTGACCGTGGACTGGCACGGCGAGCACGGCCGCGATCTGGGCGGGCAGGGGCTGGTGCTGATGCCCAGCGTGTTCTCCTGGCCGGAGGTGATCAGCGGCTTCGAGCCTCCGTGGCAGCCGACGCTGGTGTATCCGGCGCGGGGCCTGGCGGGGCTGTGGACCGAGCCGGGCACGGCGGGGGCACAGGCGCTGGTACGGCTGCTGGGACGGAGGCGGGCGGCGGTGCTGGGCGCGCTGACCGACCCGGCGACGACGTCGGACCTGGCGCACCGGCTCGGGCTGGCCCCCTCGTCGGTGTCCGCGCATCTGACGGTGCTGCGGGACGCGGGGCTGCTCACGGCGCGGCGGTACGGGCACCGGGTGCTGTACGAGCGGACACCGCTGGGGATGGCACTGGCGGCGTCCGGGGGCGAGGCGCGGTGAGCGGGGGTGGGAGCGCAGGCGGGCGCGGGGGCGGTGCGCCCGGCCGCGGGGTGGCCGGGGCGGGCAGGGCTGGGCCACGGCAACGGCCGCGCCCGGGGGCGTGGCAGGGGGCACGGCGGCGGACGGGTGCCCGGCCACGGCACGGACACGGCACGGACACGGCACGGACACGGCGGCGATGAGAGACACCGAGGTGGCCCGGGGCGGTCTCACAGGGGCGCGACCGCCTCGGGTCCGGTGCGAGGTGCCCGCCGGGGCTACTCCCCCGCCAGGTGCCGTTCGACCGTCTCCACCTTCGAGGTGAGGCCGTCCGTCACCCCGGGGCGGATGTCCGCCTTGAGGACGAGGGAGACGCGGGGGGCGCGGGCCTCCACCGCGGCGACGGCGCGCCGGACCACGTCCATCACCTCGTCCCACTCCCCCTCGATCGAGGTGAACATCGCGTCGGTGCGGTGCGGCAGGCCGGACGCGCGGACGACGCGGACGGCGTCGGCGACGTACTCGCCCACGTCCTCACCGACGCCCAGCGGGGTCACGGAGAAGGCGACGATCACGCGTTCACCACTCCCTCGCGGCGGGCGCGGGAGGCGATGACCGCGTTCTCGGCCTCGCGCTTGAGCTTGCGCTCGGCGAAGAAGCCGCCGGTGGGCAGGACCGACAGGACGAAGTAGAGGGCGGCGGTCTTCAGCGGCCACTTGGTGCGGTTCCAGGCGTCGGCCCAGAAGATCACGTAGAGGACGAAGAGGACGCCGTGGATCGAGCCCATCGCGGGGACCGCGTTGAAGTCGGTGGTCCGCTTCAGGACCGAGCAGACCAGCAGGAGGATGAAGCTCACCGCCTCGGGGGCGGAGACCAGGCGGAGGCGGCGGAGGGCGGTGGCGGTCTTGATGTCCACAGGTCACCTTCGGTGGGAGAGACACGGGAGCTGCGGCCGGGTTTGTGAACGCAGGCACAAAGTTTCGTCCATTGTGGCAAACCACCGGGAGCGGACAGTCCCTAGGGTCTTCGATCCGTGGTCGATCCGTCTTCGATCCGTCTTCGATTCCCTAGGGGGACGCTCAGGGGCCGTCTCCACCCGTGGGACCTGTCTTCTCCTCCCCCTTCGCCGCTACCTTCTGTCCGTGGCGATGTTCCGACTGCAAGGCAGCAAGGTGCTCGCCGTCGACATGACCGGGGACGCCGTGAAGGCGAAGAACGGCTCGATGGTCGCGTACGACGGGCAGATGGCCTTCAAGAAGCTGACAGGTGGCGGTGAGGGCCTGCGCGGGATGGTGACGCGGCGGCTCACCGGTGAGCAGATGACCGTGATGGAGGTGCGGGGGCAGGGGACCTGCTGGTTCGCGGACCGGGCGTCCGAGATCAATCTCGTCCGGCTCCAGGGGGAGAAGCTGTACGTGGAGTCGAGCAACCTGCTCGCGACCGACGCGGCCCTCAGAACGGGCACGACGTTCACGGGGCTGCGCGGCGCCTCGCAGGGCAACGGGCTGTTCACGACCACCGTCGAGGGCCACGGCCAGGCGGCGATCATGTCGGACGGGCCGGCCGTGGTGCTGCGGGTGAGCGCCCAGTACCCGCTGACCGTCGACCCCGGCGCGTACATCGCGCACCAGGGGAACCTGCGGCAGACGTTCCAGTCCGGCGTGACCTTCCGCACCTTCCTCGGCGAGGGCGGCGGGGAGGCCTTCCAGATCCGCTTCGAGGGGGACGGCCTGGTGTACGTGCAGCCGAGCGAGCGGAACACGATCGCGGGGGACGTGTGAGATGACCTTCCGTGAGATCAACTCGAAGATGGTCGAGGCCACCGTCGTGCCGGGGCAACGGCTGTTCAGTCAGCGGGGCGCGATGCTGGCGTACCGGGGCGACGTCTCCTTCACCCCGAACATCCAGGGCGGTCAGGGCGGCCTGATGTCCATGATCGGACGCCGGGTCGCCGGCGAGGCGACGCCCCTGATGACCGTGGAGGGCAGCGGCACGGTCTTCTTCGGGCACGGCGGGCACCACGTCCAGGTGATCGGCCTGTCCGGCGACACGCTGTACGTGGAGGCCGACCGCCTGCTCGCCTTCGAGGGCACCCTCCAGCAGGGCACGATGTTCATGGGCTCGCAGGGCGGGGTCATGGGCATGGTGCGCGGTCAGGTGACGGGCCAGGGACTGTTCACGACCACGCTCAAGGGGCACGGCGCGGTGGCGGTCATGGCGCACGGCGGGGTCCTGGAGATTCCGATCACCCCGCAGCGCCCGGTCCACGTCGACCCGCAGGCCTACGTCGCCCACCACGGCGAGGTCCGCAACAAGCTGTCGGCCGCGCTGGGCTGGCGGGACATGGTGGGGCGGGGGTCCGGGGAGGCGTTCCAGCTGGAGCTGAGCGGCAGCGGCATGGTCTACGTCCAGGCGTCGGAGGAGAAGCTGTGAGCGCGTACGGAACGCCCGGCGCCGGGCCCGTGGTGTACGACCCGGCGACCCTGCCGGCCGACGACAACGTCAACCACTACACCTTCTGTGTGGAGCTGAAGGGCAGCCAGTGGTTCCTGCAGAAGGGGAAGATGATCGCCTACTACGGGGCGATCGAGTTCAACGGCTTCGGGCACGGGCGGCTGGACCGTCTGGTGCGGACGTCGTTCCATTCGCCTCTGCACGCCGCGGACTGGGTGGTGGCGGAGGGCTCGGGCAAGATGCTCCTCGCCGACCGGGCCTTCGACGTGAACTCCTTCGACCTGGACGACGGCAACCTGACCATTCGCTCGGGCAACTTGCTTGCTTTTCAGCCAAGTCTCGCGCTGAAGCAGTCGATCGTGCCGGGCTTCCTGACGCTGATCGGAACCGGAAAGTTCGTGGCCGCGTCGAACGGGCCGGTGGTCTTCATGGAGCCCCCGATCCGGGTGGACCCGCAGGCGCTCGTCGGCTGGGCCGACTGCCCCTCCCCGTGCCACCACTACGACCACGGGTACATGACCGGCGTCCTGGGCGGTCTACGTGCGATGACGGGGCTCGGCGGCGCCTCCGGGGAGGAGCACCAGTTCGAGTTCGTGGGGGCCGGGACGGTGCTGCTCCAGTCGTCGGAGGCACTGATGGCGGAGCAGGCCGTGGGGGCCCCGCCGAACGAGCCCGGGGTGCCCGGCGGGGCGGGCCCGGCAGGGCCGGGACAGCAGGCCGGCGCACCGCGCCTTCCCGGACAGCTGGGAGACCTCCAGCGTCGCTTCGGGCTGTGAGCGGTAGTCTGCGGAGTGTGACGGCTCGAACGCGTGCGCGCCGTCACACCACCCCTCACTAGTTCGCCTTTCAACTTCTTAGGTAGACTTCATTCATGGAGACCGAGACGGCCACGCGCTGGCTGACCGATGCGGAGCAGTGCGCCTGGCGCACCCACCTGGAGGTCAACAGGCTGTTGACGTACCAGCTCGAGAAGGACCTGCAGCCGTTCGGCCTGACGATGAACGACTACGAGATCCTGGTGAACCTCTCCGAGTCGGAGGACGTACGGATGCGGATGAGCGATCTCGCGTCCGCCACCCTCCAGTCCAAGAGCCGCCTCTCGCACCAGATCACCCGCATGGAGAACGCGGACCTGGTGCGCCGCGAGAACTGCGAGTCCGACCGCCGCGGGCTCTACGCCGTTCTCACGGAGCACGGCATGGAGACGATGCGGAAGGTCGCGCCGCACCACGTGGCGTCGGTGCGGCGGCACTTCATCGACCTGCTGGATCCGGAGGCACTGACGGAACTGGACAAGGCGCTGAAGCCCATCGCGGAGCACCTGCGGGGGCAGCGGGGACGCCCCTAGCCCCGGGCCCTCTCCGGGCATCACGGCAGGCGCCACCGGACGGCCCCCGGGCCCGCCACGGCGGCGACCCCGGGCGCTGCACAGGGGCCGCTGCGTCCCCGGGGCCCCGGCCCGTCCGCCGGACCCGCGTCCCCGGTGGGGTGCCGGCCCGTCGGACCCGCTCCCCCGATGGGGGCCCGGCCACCCGCCGGACCGCCGCCTCCGTGGGGCACCGCGGCCTCCGTGGGGGCCCGGCGCTCCCGCTGTCGGATCGTCCTGCCGTCCGACCGTTCCTGCGTCGGACCCGGTGCTCGCGCGCCGGGCGGGACGGAGGGCATGGCGCCGCGCCGGCGCGGGCTGTCGCAGGCGCCGTGGCAGGCGCCGTTTCCGGGGGTCCGCCGGGGCGGTTCAGCCCTGGGTCAGGCCCGCCACCAGTTCGTCGGCCGCGCGGTACGGGTCCAGTTCGCCCGCGACGATCCGCTCCGACAGGGCGCTCAGACGCCTGTCGCCGTGCAGGTCGCCGATGCGCTCGCGCAGGGCGGTGACCGCGATGGTCTCCACCTCGCGGGCCGCACGGGCCCGGCGGCGCTCGGTCAGGACGCCCCGCTCCTCCATCCAGGCCCGGTGCTTCTCCAGGGCCTCGACGACCTCGTCGACCCCCTCCGCCCGGGCCGCCACCGTCTTGACGATGGGCGGACGCCAGTCGCCGGGGCCGCGGGCCTCGCCGAGGCCCAGCATGTGGTTCAGCTCGCGGGCGGTGGCGTCCGCGCCGTCCCGGTCGGCCTTGTTGACGACGTAGACGTCGCCGATCTCCAGGATCCCGGCCTTGGCCGCCTGGATGCCGTCGCCCATGCCGGGGGCCAGGAGGACGACGCTGGTGTCGGCCTGGGAGGCGATCTCCACCTCCGACTGGCCGACGCCGACCGTCTCGACCAGGATCACGTCGCAGCCCGCCGCGTCCAGCACGCGGATGGCCTGCGGCGCGGCCCAGGCGAGGCCGCCGAGGTGGCCGCGGGTCGCCATGGAGCGGATGTAGACGCCCGGGTCGGAGGCATGCTCCGACATGCGGACCCGGTCGCCGAGCAGCGCGCCGCCGGAGAACGGCGAGGACGGGTCGACGGCGAGCACGCCGACCCGCCTGCCCTGCTTGCGGTACGCCGTCACCAGCGCCGAGGTGGAGGTCGACTTGCCGACCCCCGGGGAGCCGGTGAGACCGACCACGTAGGCGTTGCCGGTCAGCGGCGCGAGGGCCGCCATCACCTCCCGCAGCTGCGGGGACGCCCCCTCCACCAGCGAGATCAGCCGGGCCACGGCCCGCGGCCGGCCGTCCCTGGCCTGGGCCACCAGCGAGGAGACGTCCTGCATCACAGCTCCGTTCACGTGTTCCACGTACGACGATTCGAACGTACGGCGAGAGGTCGGTGGGGGGACGGCCCGGCCGTCAGGCCTTGGGCACCCGGACGATCAGCGCGTCGCCCTGGCCGCCGCCGCCGCACAGCGCCGCCGCGCCGACCCCGCCGCCCCGGCGCTTCAGCTCCAGCGCCAGGTGGAGCACGAGACGGGCGCCGGACATCCCGATCGGGTGACCGAGGGCGATCGCGCCGCCGTTCACGTTCACCTTTTCGGTGGACACCCCCAGGTCCTTCATCGACTGCACGGCCACCGCGGCGAACGCCTCGTTGATCTCGATCAGGTCGAGGTCGGAGACGTCCAGGCCCTCCTTCTTCAGGGCGTGCAGGATCGCGTTGGACGGCTGGGACTGCAGGGAGTTGTCCGGGCCCGCCACGTTGCCGTGGGCGCCGATCTCGGCGATCCAGTCCAGGCCCAGCTCCTCGGCCTTGGCCCTGCTCATCACGACCACGGCCGCGGCGCCGTCGGAGATCTGCGAGGAGGACCCGGCGGTGATCGTGCCGTCCTTGGTGAAGGCCGGGCGCAGCTTGCCCAGGCCCTCGGCGGTGGTGTCGCCGCGGATGCCCTCGTCCTTGCTGAACAGCACCGGGTCGCCCTTGCGCTGCGGGATCTCCACAGGGGTGATCTCGGCCTCGAAGACGCCGTTCTTCTGGGCGGCGGCGGCGCGCTGGTGGGACAGGGCGGCGATCTCGTCCTGCTCGGCGCGGCCGATGCCCAGGCGGGTGTTGTGCTTCTCCGTCGACTCGCCCATGGCGATGTTCTCGAAGGCGTCGGTCAGACCGTCGTACGCCATCGCGTCGAGCATCTCCACCGCGCCGTACTTGTAGCCCTCGCGGGACTTCGGCAGCAGGTGGGGGGCGTTGGTCATGGACTCCTGACCGCCGGCCACGACGATGTCGAACTCGCCCGCGCGGATGAGCTGGTCGGCCAGCGCGATCGCGTCGAGGCCGGAGAGGCACACCTTGTTGACCGTGAGCGCCGGGACGCTCATCGGGATGCCGGCCTTCACGGCGGCCTGGCGGGCCGGGATCTGCCCCGCGCCGGCCTGGAGCACCTGCCCCATGATCACGTACTGGACCTGGTCGCCGCCGATGCCCGCGCGGTCCAGGGCCGCCTTGATCGCGAAACCGCCCAGATCGGCACCGGAGAACGACTTCAGGGAGCCGAGCAGCCGGCCCATGGGCGTGCGTGCGCCGGCGACGATCACCGAGCCGGTCGTACCGGAATTTCCAGAAGACATGAGCTGCGATTCCCCTTACCGGCCTGCACAGCCGAGGAGTGAACGAGGGTTTACTTCGAATGTACTGAGCGGCGGTCGGCCCCGTCATCGGGCCGTCGGTGTGATCGCGCGCACGTTGCGTAACCACCCCGCCCGCGCTCCACTGAAACCATGCTGACGCGAATCGACCACATCGGGATCGCCTGCCACGACCTCGACGCGACCGTCGAGTTCTACCGGGCCACGTACGGCTTCGAGGTGTTCCACACCGAGGTCAACGAGGAGCAGGGCGTGCGCGAGGCCATGCTCAGGATCAACGGGACGTCGGACGGCGGCGCCTCCTACCTCCAGCTCCTGGAGCCGACCCGCGAGGACTCCGCCGTGGGCAAGTGGCTCACGAAGAACGGGGAGGGCGTCCACCACATCGCCTTCGGCACCGCGGACGTCGACGCGGACGCCGCGGACATCCGGGACAAGGGCGTCCGCGTGCTGTACGACGAGCCGCGACGCGGCTCCATGGGGTCACGGATCACCTTCCTGCACCCCAAGGACTGCCACGGCGTCCTCACAGAACTGGTCACTTCGGCGCCCGTCGAGTCGGCCGAGCACTGACCGACGTGCATAAGGGCCGGTAGGGTTGGGGGCGATCGTACCCGGCAACGGGACGGTCCGGTCCTGCCGTCAAGGCGGGAGCGCCGGGGTCCGGGTTTCGGGGGACGAGCGACGGGGCAGCAGCCCATGCTCCGCCGTCGATCTGACACCATTCCCCCGGGGGCCCCGTTCGGCGGATGGACGGAGCTCGTTTGGACAGGCTTGCGACCAGGGGACGGATGGGACCGCGCAGTGCGGGGCTACGAACGCCAGGAGCGAGAGCCGGCGGCTGACGTCGACCACCTCTCTCGGTTCGAGGCCGAGATGGAGCGGCTGAAGACCGAGCGGGAAAAGGCGATCCAGCACGCCGAGGACCTCGGCTACCAGGTCGAGGTGCTGCGCGCCAAGCTGCACGAGGCGCGCCGCACCATCATGACCCGGCCCGCCTACGACAGCGCCGACATCGGTTACCAGGCCGAGCAGTTGCTGCGCCAGGCGCAGGTGCAGGCCGACCAGATCCGCGCCGACGCCGAGCGCGAGCTGAGCCAGGCCCGGGCGCAGACCCAGCGCATCCTCCAGGAGCACGCCGAGCAGGCCGCCCGGCTCCAGGCTGAGCTGCACCAGGAGGCGGTGACCCGGCGCCAGCAGCTCGACCAGGAGCTGGCCGAGCGCCGGCAGACCGTCGAGTCCCACGTCAACGAGAACGTGGCCTGGGCCGAGCAGCTGCGCGCCCGCACCGAGCAGCAGGCCCGCCGCCTCCTCGACGAATCCCGCGCCGAGGCCGAGCAGGCCATGGCCGCGGCCCGCGCCGAGGCCGAGCGGCTGACCGCCGAGGCCCGGCAGCGGCTGCGCGGCGAGGCCGAGTCGGCGCGTGCGGAGGCCGAGCAGATCCTGCGCCGGGCCCGCACCGACGCCGAGCGCCTGCTCAACGCGGCCTCCACCCAGGCGCAGGAGGCCACCGACCACGCCGAGCAGTTGCGCACCACCACGGCCAGCGAGTCGGACGCCGCCCGCCGGCAGAGCGCCGAGCTGAGCCGGGCCGCCGAGCAGCGGATGGCGCAGGCCGAGGAGGCGCTGCGCAAGGCGCAGGCCGAGGCCGAGAAGCTGGTCACCGAGGCCAAGGAGAGCGCCGCCAAGGCGCTGGCGAGCGCCGAGTCGGCCAACGAGCAGCGCACCCGCACCGCCAAGGAGCAGGTCGCCCGGCTGGTCGAGGAGGCCACCAAGGAGGCCGAGAGCACGAAGTCCGAGGCCGAGCAGCTGGTCGCGGACGCCCGTGCCGAGGCGGAGAAGATCGTCGCCGAGGCCTCGGAGAAGGCCCGCAGCGTCACCGCGGAGGAGACGGCCACCCAGCTGTCCAAGGCGGCCAAGACCGCCGAGGACGTGCTGAACAAGGCGTCCGAGGACGCCAAGAAGACCACGAAGGCGGCGGCCGAGGAGGCCGAGCGGATCCGTTCGGAGGCCGAGGCCGAGGCGGACCGGCTGCGCGCCGAGGCGCACGACATCGCCGAGCAGCTCAAGGGCGCGGCCAAGGACGACACCAAGGAGTACCGCGCCAAGACGGTCGAGCTGCAGGAGGAGGCGCGCAGGCTGCGCGGCGAGGCCGAGCAGCTGCGCTCCGACGCGGTCGCCGAGGGCGAGAAGATCCGCGCGGAGGCCCGGCGCGAGGCCGTGGCGCAGATCGAGGAGGCGGCGAAGTCCGCCGAGGAGCTGCTGGCCAAGGCGAAGGCGGACGCCGACGAGCTGCGCGGCAGCGCGACCGCGGACAGCGAGAAGGTCCGCACCGAGGCCATCGAGCGGGCCACCGCGCTGCGCCGGCAGGCCGAGGAGACCCTGGAGCGCGCCCGCGCGGAGGCCGAACGGCACCGGGCGGAGGCGGACGAGCACGCCGAGTCGGTCCGGGCGGAGGCCGAGCGCGCCGCGGCCGGGCTGCGCGAGGAGACCGAGCGGGCGCTGGCGGCCCGGCAGGCCGAGGCCACCGAGGAGCTGACCCGGCTGCACACCGAGGCCGAGGAGCGCCTGGCCGCCGCCGAGCAGTCCCTCACCGACGCCCGGGAGGAGGCCGAGCGGATCCGCCGCGAGGCCGCCGAGGAGGCCGAGCGGCTGCGCGCCGAGGCCGCCGAGCGGATCCGGACGCTCCAGCAGCAGGCGGAGGCGGAGGCCGTGCGGCTGCGGGACGAGGCCGCCGCGGACGCGTCGGCGTCCCGCGCCGAGGGCGAGGCCGTCGCCGTGCGGCTGCGGTCGGAGGCCGCGGCCGAGGCGGAGCGCCTGAAGACGGAGGCCCAGGAGACCGCCGACCGGGTCCGTGCCGAGGCGCAGGCCGCCGCGGAGCGGCTGGGCGCGGAGGCGTCCGAGACGCTGGAGGCGGCGCGGGAGGAGGCGGCCAGGCGCCGCCGCGAGGCCGAGGAACTGCTCGGTTCCGCCCGCCAGGAGGCCGGCCAGGAGCGGGAGCGGGCGCGCGAGCAGAGCGAGGAGCTGCTGGCGTCGGCGCGCAGGCGGGTGGAGGAGGCGCAGGCCGAGGCCACCCGGCTGGTGGAGGAGGCCGACCGGCGCGCCACCGAGATGGTGTCGGCCGCCGAGCAGCACGCCCAGCAGGTACGGGACTCCGTGGCCGGGCTGCACGAGCAGGCGCAGGAGGAGATCGCCGGGCTGCGTTCGGCCGCCGAGCACGCGGCGGACCGTACGAAGCGGGAGGCCGAGCAGGAGGCGGACCGGGTCCGGTCCGACGCCTACGCCGAGCGGGAGCGGGCGAGCGAGGACGCGGCCCGGCTGCGGCGCGAGGCGGGCGAGGAGACCGAGGCCGCCAAGGCGCTGGCCGAGCGCACGGTGTCCGAGGCCATCGCGGAGGCCGAGCGGATCCGTACGGACGTCGCCGAGCACGCGCAGCGGGTGCGGACCGAGGCGTCCGACACGATCGCGCAGGCCGAGCAGGACGCCACGCGGACGCGTGCGGACGCCCGGGACGACGCCAACCGGATCCGTTCGGACGCGGCGACGCAGGCGGACGCGCTGATCTCCGAGGCGCGTTCGGAGGCCGAGCGGCTGCAGACGGAGACGGCGGAGGAGGCCGAGCGGCTGCGCGCGGACACCATCGCCGAGACGGACCGGCTGCGCGCGGACACCGTCGCGGAGACCGATCAGCTGCGGGCCGACACGATCGCCGAGACGGACCGGCTGCGCACGGAGACGGCCGCGGAGGCCGAGCGGGTGCGGACCGAGGCGCTCACCGAGGCCGAGCGGGTGCGGACCCGTTCCGTCGCCCAGGCGGAGAAGCTGATCTCGGACGCCACCGGGGACGCGGAGCGGCTGCGCGCCGAGGCCGCGGAGACGGTCGGCTCCGCGCAGTCCCGCGCCGAGCGGATCCGCACCGACTCGGAGCGGGTCAAGGCGGAGGCGGCGGCGGAGGCCGAGCGGCTGATGACGGCCGCCCGCGAGGAGGCCGAGCGGACCCTGGACGAGGCCCGCCAGGAGGCGAACAAGCGGCGTTCGGAGGCGGCCGAGCAGGTCGACAAGCTGATCACCGAGACCACCGCCGAGGCCGACAAGCTGCTCACCGAGGCGCAGGCGAACGCGGTCAAGACCAAGACGGACGCGGAGTCGCAGGCCGACACGATGGTGGGCGCGGCCCGCCAGGAGGCCGAGCGGATCCTGGCCGAGGCCACCGTCCAGGGCAACACGGCGGTGGAGAAGGCCCGTACGGACGCGGACGAACTGCTGGTCGGCGCCCGCCGGGACGCGACGCAGATCCGCGAGCGCGCCGAGGAGCTGCGCCAGCGCCTCACCACCGAGATCGAGGAACTGCACGAGCGGGCCCGCCGCGAGGCCGCCGAGACGATGAAGTCGACCGGCGACCGCTGCGACGCGCTGATCAAGGCCGCCGAGGAGCAGTTGGCGAAGGCGCAGGCCAAGGCCAAGGAGATCGTCTCGGACGCCAACACCGAGGCGGGCAAGGTGCGCATCGCCGCGGTGAAGAAGGCCGAGGGGCTGCTCAAGGAGGCCGAGCAGAAGAAGGCGAAGCTCGTCAAGGAGGCCGAGGAACTGAAGGCGGAGGCGGTCCAGGAGGCGCGGCGCACGGTCGAGGAGGGCAAGCGCGAGCTGGAGATCCTGGTGCGCCGGCGCGAGGACATCAACGCCGAGATCTCCCGGGTCCAGGATGTGCTGGAGGCGCTGGAGTCCTTCGAGGCGCCGGGGTCCGGGAAGGAGACCGGGGTCCGGGCGGGCGCGACGGTGGGCGCACCCCGGTCCGGTGGCAAGTCGTCAGAAGGTTAGCCTTTAGGGTGAATTCGGGGCCTCACGGGGGAGCTTCCGAAGGTTTCGCCGGGGTACTTGGCAAGTGCTCCGGCGGTCAGCCACCCAAAAGAGGTGTCATTCTCCAGATCAAACACGTATCCGCTCGATGACACACCGCTTCGGCCCCTAGGATTCGACCTATCACCTCACCGGTCTCATTCGACAGGAACCCCATGAGCGACACTTCCCCCTACGGCTTCGAGCATGTGCGGCGTGGGTACGACCGCGCTCAGGTGGACGACTACATCGCCAGGCTCGACTCCGACCTCGCAGAGGCCCGCGCGCAGACCAAGATGCTGGAGAAGCGCATCGAGGAGCTCCACCTCGAGACGCAGACGGCGCAGGCCCAGATCTCCGACGCCGAACCGTCATACGCGGGTCTCGGCGCCCGGGTCGAGAAGATCCTCCGCCTCGCCGAGGAGGAGGCCAAGGATCTGCGTGAGGAGGCCGCGCGCGCTGCCGAGCAGCACCGTGAGCTGGCCGAGGCGTCCGCGCAGCAGGTCCGCAACGACGCCGAGTCCTTCGCCGCCGAGCGCAAGGCCAGGGCCGAGGACGAGGGCGTCCGGATCGTCGAGAAGGCCAAGAGCGAGGCCTCCCAGCTGCGCGCCGAGGCGCAGAAGGACGCGCAGTCCAAGCGGGAGGAGGCGGACGCCCTCTTCGAGGAGACCCGCGCCAAGGCCGCGCAGGCCGCCGCCGACTTCGAGACGAACCTGGCCAAGCGCCGCGAGCAGTCCGAGCGCGACCTGACGCTCCGTCAGCAGAAGGCGGAGAAGCGGCTCGCGGAGATCGAGCACCGCGCCGAGCAGCTGCGTCTGGAGGCGGAGAAGCTGCGCACCGACGCGGAGCGCCGCGCCCGCCAGACCGTGGAGACGGCGCAGCGCCAGGCCGAGGACATCGTGGCCGACGCCAACGCCAAGGCGGACCGCATCCGTTCGGAGTCCGAGCGTGAGCTGGCGGCGCTGACCAACCGCCGCGACTCGATCAACGCCCAGCTGACGAACGTCCGCGAGATGCTGGCGACGCTGACCGGTGCCGCGGTGGCCGCCGCGGGCAACCCGGCCGAGGACGAGCCGGTCTCCCGCGGGGTCCCGGCGCAGCAGACGCGGTAACCCGGGGGCAGCGGTCCCGGTGAGCGGGCCCCGCGCCGGCCACCGGGACACTGTCGGCGAATCCGGGCACGAGCGTGACGCCGGCCCTCACGACCCCTCGCGGTCGTGGGGGCCGGCGTTGTGCTGTGTCCGGGCGGGTACGGACGCCGCGGCCGTCACCGCCCGGGAGGGGCTTGCGGACGCGGTGGCCGGCCGCGGCCCGCCGGGTGCCGCGGGGCCGGACGGCTCAGGTGCCCGGTGGCGCGGGGCGCGGTGCGCCCTTAGCGTGGCCGCATGATCGAGCTGGCGGGGCTGACCAAGCGCTACGGCGAGAAAGTGGCGGTAGACGACCTCACCTTCACGGTGCGACCGGGCACCGTCACCGGATTCCTGGGGCCCAACGGCGCCGGGAAGTCCACGACCATGCGGATGATCCTGGGCCTGGACCACCCCACCGGCGGCTACGTGCGCATCGACGGCCGGCAGTACCACGAGCTGAAGGACCCGCTGACGTACATCGGTGCCCTGCTGGACGCCAAGGCCGTGCACGGCGGGCGCAGCGCGTACCACCACCTGCTGTGCCTGGCGCAGAGCAACGGCATTCCCACCGCCCGGGTGCACGAGGTGCTGGAGACGGTGGGTCTGACGGCGGTCGCCCGGAAGAAGGCGAAGGGGTTCTCGCTCGGCATGAGCCAGCGCCTGGGCATCGCGGGCGCGCTGCTGGGCGATCCGCGGATCCTGATGTTCGACGAGCCGGTCAACGGGCTCGACCCCGAGGGCATCCACTGGATCCGCAGTCTGATGCAGTCGCTGGCCGCGCAGGGCCGTACGGTCTTCGTCTCCTCGCACCTGATGAGCGAGATGGCGCTGACCGCCGGCCATCTCGTGGTCATCGGGCAGGGGCGGCTGCTCGCGGACACCTCCATGGCCGACTTCATCGAGCGCAACGCACGCTCCCGCGTCCGCGTCCGCACGCCCGACCGCGAGCGGCTGCTGGACGCGCTGCACGGCGCCGGGATCCAGGCCGTGGAGAGCGGGGACGGGGCGCTGGAGGTGGACGGCGGCAGGTCCGAGGAGATCGGCGAGCTGGCCGCGCGCCACCAGGTGGTGCTGCACGAGCTGAGCACCCGGCAGTCCTCGCTGGAGGAGGCGTTCATGCGGCTGACCGCGTCCTCGGTGGAGTACCACGCGCACGCGGAGCCGGCCGAGCGGCGGTGGGGCGCGGACTGGGGCGGCCGGACGGCGGCGGGTCCGGCGGGGCCGGGACCGGGGTCCGGCCGGGGAGCAGGACCGCATGCGGGACCGGGAACAGGTCCGGATGCGGGGCCGGGAGCAGGGCCGTACGCGGGGCCGGAAGAGAGCGCGGCGCGGACGACGGTGGAGGGCTGAGGCATGGCGGTGGCGCAGATCATCCGCTCGGAGTGGACCAAGATCCGGTCGGTGGCGTCGACGGTGTGGACGCTGTCCCTGGCGGCGGTGGTCACCATCGCCCTCGGCATGCTGATCTCGGCCCTGACCAGGAGCGAGTTCGGGAACATGCCCGCCCGGGAGCGGCTCTCCTTCGACCCCACCTTCATCAGCTTCGCGGGCATGACCCTCGGTCAGCTGGCGATGATCGTCTTCGGCGTCCTGGTGGTGTCCAACGAGTACAGCACCGGCATGATCCGCACCTCACTGGCCGCGGTCCCCCGGCGCGGGACCTTCCTGGCGAGCAAGGTGGCCGTCGCGGCCGCCCTGGCCCTGCTCGTCGGCATGGCCACCAGTTTCGCCGCCTTCTTCCTCGGGCAGGCGATGCTCGGCTCGCTGCGGACCTCGCTGGACGCGCCGGGTGTGCTGCGCGCGGTCATCGGCGGCGGCCTCTACATGACCCTGATCGCCGTGTTCTCCATGGCCGTGGCCGTGATGCTGCGCTCGCCGATGCTGTCGCTGGGCATTCTGATGCCGTTCTTCTTCCTGATCTCCAACATCCTCGGCAACGTCTCGGTGACGAAGAAGATCGGCCAGTACCTGCCCGACCAGGCGGGCAGCCGCATCCTGCGGGTGATCCCCCGGGTCGGCGACGACACCCCCTACGGCCCGTGGGGCGGCCTCGGCATCATGACGCTGTGGGTGATCGCGGCGCTCGCGGCCGGCTACGCGCTTCTGCGCAAGCGGGACGCCTGAGTACATACCGCCGCAGATCATGCGGTACCGGGCCTCCACGTCTTTACTTTCTTTTGGCCGGAACCGTCAGCGCCCGGATATCCTCCTAAGAGCTGCGGACAAAAGTGGGTTCCGATCGCCGGGCGCCGCCCGCCGGGACCCACTTTTGTTCGCAGCTCTCAGCCTTACGGGGGCGTGTGCCCCGCTGTCCTGAACCTCGGGACGGCTACCTTCCGATGGGACCGGAGCATGATCGAGGCAGTCGGCCTGACCAAGCGCTACGGCGCCAAGACCGCCGTGAACAACCTCTCCTTCCGGGTGCGGCCCGGCGCCGTGACCGGCTTCCTCGGGCCGAACGGCTCGGGCAAGTCGACGACCATGCGGATGATCCTGGGCCTGGACAACCCCACCGCGGGCACGGTGACGATCGGCGGTTACCCCTACCGCCGGCTGCCCAACGCCCCGCGCCAGGTAGGCGCCCTGCTGGACGCCAAGGCGGTGCACGGCGGCCGCAGCGCCCGCAACCACCTGCTGTCCCTGGCCCAGCTGTCGGGCATCCCGCCCCGCCGCGTCGACGAGGTGCTGGGGGTCGTCGGTCTGCAGGAAGTGGCCCGCCGGCGCTCGAAGGGCTTCTCGCTCGGCATGGGGCAGCGGCTCGGCATCGCGGCGGCGCTGCTGGGCGACCCGCAGGTGCTGCTGTTCGACGAGCCGGTCAACGGCCTCGACCCCGAGGGCATCCTCTGGGTGCGCAACCTGATGAAGTCGCTGGCCGCCGAGGGCCGTACGGTCTTCGTCTCCTCGCACCTGATGAGCGAGATGGCGCTGACCGCCGACCACCTGATCGTGATCGGGCGCGGACAACTGCTCGCGGACATGAGCGTGACGGACTTCATCTCCGCCAACTCCGCGGACTTCGCCCGGGTCCGCACCCCCGACACCGAGCCGCAGCAGCGCGAGAAGCTGACCTCCGCGCTGACCGAGGCCGGCGGGCAGGTGCTGCCCGAGCAGAACGGCGCGCTGCGGGTGACGGGACTGACGCTGCCGCGCATCAGCGACCTCGCGCACGAGGCGGGCGTACGGCTGTGGGAGCTGTCGCCGCACCAGGCCTCGCTGGAGGAGGCGTACATGCGGATGACGCAGTCGGTGGTGGACTACCGCTCGACGACCGACGAGAAGGCCGGTCTGATGCAGCCGCTGCCGCCCGGTGTCCAGCCGCCCCTGCCGGTGCCCGGCCAGGGCCAGCCCGGCTGGTACGCCCCGCCGCCGCCCCAGGCGCAGCCCGCCGCGGGCGCCGCCGGTCCCTACGGCGCGCAGCCCCAGCCGTACGGCGCCGCCGGCGCGGGCGCGCCCAACCCGTACGCACAGGCCGCGCCCGCCGCGCCGGCCGCCCCCGCAGCAGACGTCACCAAGTCCGAGGACGCCCGATGAGCACGCCGCAGACGCCCATGCCGCAGGCCGCGCAGCCCTCCTGGCAGGCCGCATCCGCCGCTTCCGCCCCCGGTTACACCTCGCCGATCCCCGTCGTCCGTACGCACCTGGGACACGCCCTCGCCTCGGAGTGGACCAAGATCAGGTCGGTGCGCTCCACGATGTGGACGCTGGGGGTCTTCGTCCTGATCGTGGTCGGGGTCGGGCTGCTGGTCGGCGTGGTGACCGTGTCCTCCTCGGCGGACGTCTCCAACGAGTCGCACCCGCTGGTGCTGGGCTTCATCGGCGTGCTGCTGGGCAGCATCTGCGTGATCACGCTCGGGGTGCTGACCACCTCGTCCGAGTACGGCACCGGCATGATCCGGACCACCATGACGGCCTGCCCGACCCGCGGCCGGGTGCTGGCGGCCAAGGCGCTGGTGTTCTTCCTGCTCACCTTCACGATCACGCTGGTGTGCACCGCGCTCGTCGCCTTCGCGCAGATGGCGATGCTCGCGGGCGACGGTCCGGTCCGCCAGCCGAGCGGCGCCGAGTGGTTCAAGGCGACGGTCGGCGTCAGCCTCTACCTGGCTCTGCTGGGCCTGCTCTCGCTGCTGATCGGCTCGATCCTGCGGCACTCGGCGGCCGGCATCACCATCATGATCGGCCTCGTGCTCGCCCCGCTGGTCATCGCGCTGTTCATGTTCGCGCGGTCGCTGGAGAACGTGCGCACCGCCCTGTTCGAGTACTCGATCCCGAACCAGCTCAGCGTGTTCTACTCCACCTCGCTCGGCGAGTCCGGGCCGTCCGGCTGGGACCCGCTGTGGATCCTGCTGGGTGTGACCGCGGTGGTCGGCGCGGGCGCCTGGGCGCTGCTGCGGGAGCGGGACGTGTAGGACCCGCGGAACCGGGGGCCGTGCGCCCGCGGGGTCCCGGGTCTCAGAACCGCGGCGCGTTCCTGGACCGCTGCACCCGTGTGGTGCGGCGGTCCTTCGCGTTCCAGCAGGCCTTGTGCCAGTGCCGGCGGTCGTCCACCCCGGCGTACTCCGGCCAGGCCACCACGTGCGGGACGCCCGAGCCGATCAGCTGGTCGCACCCCGGGCAGCGGTACGTCTTGCCCTGCGCGTTGGCACCGGCGACATGGCGCACGCTCCACTCCTCGCCCTGCCAGCTCTCGCTGGACTGCCAGCCGCCGTAGCGGCTCGCCGCGTCGTCCTCCGCGCTCCGGCCGGACGAGCCAGGACCCTTGGGACGGTTGCGACGCGGGGACACGGGACACCTCACCGGTTCTGCGGAAGGACGGGGTCCCTCCAGCGTACGCGGCGGCGCCGGGCGCAGGCGCAACGAACCGGATTCCCCGCCGAACCGCCCAAGTCACCCTCCGGAACGGTCAATTCCGCAGACAATCCGGAAATCCCTCCGCCAGGCCGTGTCCTCGGCACGTGTCGGCCGGTTATGCCCGGTGGGGGAGCGCCGCGTCGGAGCCGAGGAAGCAGGAAGAAGCGATGCGCGTAGGAAGTTTCGTGTTGGCGGCGCAGTTCCCCGGGCAGGGCCAGGGAGAGGCGCTGCACCGCGCGGTCCGTACGGCCGAGGTCAGCGAGGAGGCCGGCCTGGACGCGGTCTGGCTGGCCGAGCACCACTTCGTACCGTACGGGACGTGCCCGTCGGCCGTCACCCTGGCCGCGCTGCTGCTCGGCCGCACCCGCCGCCTGCGGGTGGGGACGGCGGTGAGCGTGCTGCCCACCGCCCACCCGGTCGCGCTCGGCGAGCAGGCCGCCCTGCTGCACGTGACGAGCGGTGGCCGGTTCTCGCTGGGCGTGGGCCGGGGCGGCCCCTGGGTGGACCTGGAGGTCTTCGGGACGGGCCTCGCCGCGTACGAGACGGGGTTCCCGGAATCACTCGATCTGCTGGTGCGCTGGCTGCGCGAGCCGTCGGTTTCGGCCCGCGGCGACCGGTTCGGTTTCCGGGAGGTCGCCGTCGTGCCCCGCCCCGCCGAGGCGCTGACCGACGTCCCGGGACCCGAGGTCGTCGTCGCCTGCACCTCCCCGGCGAGCGTCCGGCTGGCCGCCGAGCGCGGGCTGCCGATGCTGCTCGGGATGCACGTGGGCGACGAGGAGAAGGCCGAGATGATCGCGCTGTGGCAGCGCGGCGCGCGGTCCGCCGGGCACCCGGACGACACGGTCCGGGACGCGGCCCATGTGTCGGCCGGGGTCTGCCAGATCGCGGACCGGCGCGCGGACGCGGAGGAGACCCTGCTGAAGGCGATGCCGGGCTGGCTGAAACAAGGACTGGACGCCCATGTCACGGTGGACGGCCGCAGCCGCCGCATGCGTGACCCGCTGGCCTACACCGAGCTGCTGTGCGGCCTGCACCCGGTGGGCACGCCGCAGCTGTGCGCCGACCGGCTCGCGGCCACCGCCGAGCGCACCGGCATCACCCGCTTCGCGCTGCTCGTCGAGGGCTCCGGCGACCTGGCCGCGACGGAGGAGAACGTACGACGCCTCGGCACCGAGGTGCTCCCCCGGCTGAGCTGACCGTGCCGGCGTCGGAAGACCTGCCGCCCCGGGCCCGAATGCACCTCCCGCGGGCGGGGCGGCAAGCCGATGACCAGGGCCTCCCCTCCGGGTCACACCGGGCTCGGGGGGCCTTGCACCGCACCCCGATCCGGCCTGATCCGGACGGAAGACCCTGCCCCCCTCAGCAGTCCCTGAGTTCCGGCGACTGGTTGAGCAGCTGACTGCGCACCGACGTGAAACGGGCCAGCCGCTCGTCGGCCGAGGCGTCCAGCGGGAACACCGCGACCCGGTGGCAGTTCTGGAAAGCCAGCCGCACACCGAAGTGCCGCTGCAGCGCGCCGCGTATGGCATCACTCGCGAGCGCACGCAGCAGCTGACCGCGTGCCTGCTCGTCCGGCGGGGGCGTCTGGTTGTCGGCGAATTCTCCGCCGTCCACCTTCAGCTGGGCCACCAGGGAGCTGATCATCTCCCACGCGTAGGGCAGGGAGGTCCGGACGCAGTCGACGAAGGCAGCTTCGTCGACCTCGCCTCGCTCGGCCTGTTCGAGTAGGGCCGGTGAGACGTCGAGCGACATGGGTTCTCCTCTCGCACCCCCGACCAGCAGGGGTTGCCGGACAGATGAGGGAGTTCGCGATACCGAACACGGTGAGTACACACTTCGCGACCTCCCGTTCCTACGGTAGGCAACGAAACGAGGCGTTACCAGGCGAACGCGCGTACCGGCTGGTCGAGTTGGGCACACTATCGGCCACGAGTGAACACGGGTGATCCAGGGACTAATGGGGCGCTCCCCCGCGAGGCACCGGTCGGACGCGAGCGGAGCGGGACGGGCGAATCGCGTCCGGCACGGTGCGTCGAGTAGCGTTGCCGACCATGCGTCTCGTCATCGCCCGGTGCTCCGTCGACTACGCGGGCCGGCTCACCGCCCACCTCCCGTCGGCACCCCGTCTCATCCTGGTCAAGGCCGACGGCAGCGTCTCGATCCATGCGGACGACCGTGCCTACAAGCCCCTGAACTGGATGTCGCCGCCGTGCACGCTGAAGGAGGGCACGGGCGAGGAGGAAGGCGTCTGGACCGTCGTCAACAAGGCGGGCGAGAAGCTCATCATCACGATGGAGGAGATCCTCCACGACTCCTCGCACGAACTCGGCGTGGACCCGGGGCTGATCAAGGACGGCGTGGAAGCGCACCTCCAGGAACTGCTCGCCGACCGCATCGAGACCCTCGGCGAGGGCTACACGCTCATCCGGCGCGAGTACATGACGGCCATCGGTCCGGTGGACATCCTGTGCCGGGACGGCTCCGGGCAGACCGTCGCGGTCGAGATCAAGCGGCGCGGCGAGATCGACGGGGTGGAGCAACTCACCCGCTACCTGGAGCTGTTGAACCGCGATCCGCACCTCGCCCCGGTGCGGGGCGTCTTCGCCGCGCAGGAGATCAAGCCGCAGGCCCGGGTCCTCGCGACCGACCGGGGCATCGGCTGCCAGGTGCTGGACTACGACGCCCTGCGCGGCATCGAGGACGACAAGCTGCGGCTGTTCTGAGGCCGGACGCTGTTCTGAGGCGCCGGCTGTTCTGAGGCCGGACGCTGTTCTGAGGCGCCGGCTGTTCTGAGGCGACGGCTGTTCCGAGGCGGTGGCGGGGCTGAGGCAAGCGCCGTGCCGAGGCGGCCTGCGCCGTGCGGCGCCGCGGGAAGGGGGCCCGGTCCGGTTTCTGTACCGGACCGAGCCCCTCCGCATGTGCCCTGCGCGGGCCGCTGCTCAGATCACCTTGCCCTGCGGGGTGTCCGCGGCGCCGCTCTCGGGGGCGGCGGCCGAGCTGCCGGCGGAGCCGGGGACGCCGGAGGGGGCGGGGCCACTGGCCGAGTCCGAGCTGGACGGGCTCAGGGTCGAGGACTCGGTCGGGTCCGGCGGGGGCGGCGTGGACGGGTCGGTCGGTGTGGACGGAGTCGACGGCGCATCGGTCGGCCCGGTGGGATCGCCCGTGGGCTTGCTCGTCGGCCTCGTGTGCGACGGGTCGGGCGAACCCGGCGTGCTCGCCGGCCCGGACGGTGCCGGCGCGCTGCTTCCGCCCTTCCCGCCGCCCGTGGCCGCCGGGGAACTGGCGCCCGGCGAGGGCTCGCCCGGCCCCGCGGGCGGCGTCGGGTCGTCCGACGTGCCGTAGGTGCCGTCGGGACCCGGATCCGTGGGACGGCTGGTAGCCCCACCGGTGTCGGCGACGGTCCCGGCGCCGGTGCCCGGGCCGCCCCCGCTTCCGCCACCGTCCTGCGGGACGCCGGTGTCCGCGCCGTCGTCGTCGGTGCCCTGGCTCGCGGACGGGTTGCCGCCGACCTGGCCGGAGGGGTCGTCGGCGTCGTTGTGGGAGGTGGCGCCGAGCGTCACCACCGTGCCGAGGACGGCCGCGAGCAGCGCACCCGCGCCCACCGCCACGAGGTTGCGCCGGGCGAAGTGCTTCAGGCGGGCCCGGTGCCTGGCCGGGGCCGCCGGCGACGAGGACGGGGACGTGATGGGCGTACCCGCGGTGGAGGGCTGGTAGGTGACCAGCGTGCCGGGGGGCTCGTCGGCCGCTGCCCGGAGCGCCGGGAAGGGCACGGGGGCGGGCGGGGGCACGGGCTCCTCGCCGCGGCCGCCCGGCCACTCCTCCCCCGCCGCCTCCAGGGCCGCCGAGGCACCGGGCGCGGTGCCGACGCCGGGCGCGGTGCCGGAGCGGTCCGCGACCAGGGCGAGCGCACGGCGTCCCGCGACGGTGCCGCGCCGGTCGGAGAGGGCTCCGCGCAGGCCGATGGAGGCCTCCAGCTCGGCGCGGGCCCGGTCCAGCAGGCCACCGCAGAGCGCGAGGATGCCGAGTTCATGGTGGAAGTAGGCCTGTTCGGCGACCTCGCCGGCCAGCCGGGAGGCCTCGGTGCCGAAGCGCAGCGCGCGTTCCCAGGCGCCCCAGGCCAGCCCGGCGGCGAACGCGGGCGCGGCGGCCCGGGCGAGCCGGACGGCGGTGCTCCCCTCGTCCTCGTCCTCGCCGGGCGGCGTGGTGAGCGGCACGAGCACGGCCAGCGCGGCGAGGACGGCGTCCGCCTCGGCGGTGACCCGCTCGGGCGTCACCGAGGGGTGGCCGGCCCACCAGGCGTAGTGCCGGGCGGCCGCACGGGCCTGCTCCTCGGCGTCCTCGGCGTATCCGGCGGCCTCCAGCTGGGTGAGGACTCCGGCGGCGAGCCGGTAGCGGCCGCCGACCGGGGAGACCAGCCCGCAGCTCGCCAGTTCCCCGAGCGCGGCGTCGGCGTGGGTGTCGCCGACCAGGGCGGGCAGGTGGGCCTGGTGGGGCACCTCGCCGCCGAGCGCGACGGCGAAGCGCAGGGTGGCGCGGGCGGAGGCGCTGAGCCGGGAGGCGAGCAGCGGGGCGGGGGCGGCGGCCTCGCCGAGCGAGGGCAGGGGGACGTCGTCGCCGTCGCCGCCGTCGAGGACGGTGCCGGGGGGCGGGGCGTCGGCGAAGACGCCGAACTCCTCCACGGCGCTGGTGCCGGCCCGCAGCCGGTCGCGCTGGCGCAGCAGGGCGCCGGCCTGGACGAAGCGCAGCGGCAGGCCCTCGGACTCGAACCAGAGGTCACCGGCCCAGTTGGCCTCCTCCTCGGTGAGGACCCGGCCGACGCCGCGCTCGATGAGTTCGGCTCCGGCGGCGCGGTCGAGGCCGCCGAGGAAGACCTCTTCGAGGGCGGAGTCGGGGGAGGGCGCGGGCACGTCGGGCGTGGCGGCGACGAGGAAGGCGCACTCGGGGGTGGCGTCGAGCAGTTCGTCCAGCGCGGCGCCGCCGAACTCGAGGTCGTCGAGGACGACGACGGCGCCGATCTCACGGACGTGGTCGAGGAGTTCGTCGCGGCCGGGGCGGTGCCCGGGCGCGCCGTACACGGCGTGGAAGAGGTCGTGCAGCAGGTCGCCGGCGGTGCGGCGGTGGCCGTCGAGACGGACGACGCCGTCGGGGGCGAGGGCCGCGCAGTCCTGGGCGACGAGGTCGAGGAGGCTGGTGCGGCCGGAGCCGCCGGGCCCGGTCAGGCGGACGGAACGGCCGCGGGCGAGCAGTCGTACCAGCCGCTCGCGTTCGTCGTGGCGCTCCAGCAGGGGCTCGGGGGACGGGGCCGGGCCGGGCGGGACGGGCGGGGTGGCGGCGCGGTCGGCGTCGGCGCGTGCGGCCGGTGTGTGCCTGGGCGGCGGGCCGGGGAGCCGCCCGGGCGGGCAGACCTCGATCTCGCTGCCGTCGACGGGGTTGACGGTGATCAGGAAGTCACCGGTGACGAGCTGCGCCGTGCGGGCCGGTGCGGCGGCGGACGGCGGGAAGTCGGCGGCGAGGGGTTCCCTGGGCGGGCGCCGGTCCGGCGCGTGGCCGTCGCCGTCATGGCCCATGTCCTCGGGCTCCCGGACGTTCGGGTCCATGGGTTCCATAGGTTCCAAGCCCCCCAGAGGCGTCGTGTGCTGCTGTTCCAGCCCTCCCGGCCGTGTGCCGCACTCCGCGCTGTCGCTTCTGGTCCGGGCCCGCTCGAGGGTTGCGAGGCAGCGGGCGACCGAACCCTAAACCTTCGCACAGTATCCACGACAGCCCGGGGTGCCGCCCGGCCCGAGACATCACGGTCTCGTGAGGATTGCGTGCGACGTACGGTTCCGTGCCGTCCGCCCGGGTCTTCGCGCGTGGCCTCCCGCAGCGGGACGGCAGGCCGCGCGGGGCGGGAAACCTCGCCGGGCGGGAGGCCGCGCGGGAGGGGAGGCCGCCGCCGGGCGGGAGGCCGTCGTGGGGCGCGGAGGACAGGACGGGGCGCGGCGGTCACACGCGGGGCAGGGACTCCACGCCGATGCCACCCTCGATGGCGAGGATGCGGTGCAGCCGGGTGGCTACGAGCAGGCGCTGCATCTGGGCCGGCACGCCGCGCAGCACCAGCCGCCGGCCGCAGCGGCCGGCGCGCCGGTGGGCGCCCATGATCACGCCGAGGCCGGTGGCGTCCCAGGAGTCGAGCCCGGACAGGTCGAGGACCAGGTCCCCGGCGCCGTCGTCCACGGCCGAGTGCAGGACCGTACGGGCGTCCGCCGCGGTGCGGACGTCGAGGCGGCCCCCGACGACCACCTCGGCGTGGTCGCCCCTGATGTACATATGCGCTCCCCGTGAATGCGGTGGCGTGCTCCGTGTGACGGTTGACTGTGCAACGTCTGACTGCTTGTGCGGCGGTGCGGTTGCTGTCTGTGTGCGAACCGATACCGAATTCACCCCGGAGGGTGATGCCGGCGCCCCCGCGGCGGTCTCAGTGCTTGTAGAAGCCCTGCCCGCTCTTGCGCCCGATGTCACCGGCGTCAACCATCCGGCGCATCAGCTCCGGCGGGGCGAACTTCTCGTCCTGGGTCTCGGTGTAGATGTTGCCGGCGGCGTGCAGCAGGATGTCGACGCCGGTGAGGTCGGCGGTGGCGAGCGGGCCCATGGCGTGGCCGAAGCCGAGTTTGCAGGCCAGGTCGATGTCGTCGGCGGTGGCGACGCCCGACTCGTACAGCTTGGTCGCCTCGACGACGAGGGCGGTGATGAGCCGGGTGGTGACGAAGCCGGCCACGTCGCGGTTGACGACGATGCAGGTCTTGCCGACGGACTCGGCGAACTCCCGCGCGGTGGCGAGGGCTTCGTCGCTGGTCTTGTAGCCGCGGACGAGTTCGACGAGCTGCATCATCGGCACGGGCGAGAAGAAGTGCGCGCCGACGACGCGCTCGGGGCGCTCCGTCACGGCCGCGATCTTGGTGATCGGGATGGCGGAGGTGTTGGAGGCCAGCACCGTGTCCTCGCGCACCAGCTTGTCGAGCGTGCGGAAGATCTCGTGCTTGACGTCGAGCTTCTCGAAGACGGCTTCGACGACGACGTCCGCGTCGGCGGCGGCGTCCAGGTCGGTGGTGGTGGTGATGCGGGCGAGCGCCGCCTCGGCGTCCTCGGCGGCGAGCTTGCCCTTGCTCACGAACTTGTCGTAGGAGGCCTTGATGCCGTCGGTGCCACGCCTGAGTGCCTCGTCGGTGACGTCCCGCAGGACGACGTCCCAGCCCGCCTGCGCCGAGACCTGGGCGATGCCCGATCCCATGAGACCGGCTCCGATGACGGCGAGCTTCCGTGCCACTGAGACTCCCCTATGTGAACGACCACTGGTGAACGACTGCTGAGGGCCCACCGCCGGTGAACGGCCGCACAGGCGCCTGCGCGCGGCGCGCGCGGCTGTTGGACGGCTTTCACGCTCTTTGCGTATGCCTCTCGGCGGACACTAGCGCCCGCGCGGCGCTGTGTGACCGGTAAGTAACGCGCGTCACGTCTCAATTGACGGACATCACACCGGGAGGGGTCACTGCGCGCCCCGGACGGCGTAGTTGAGGACCTTCTCGCTCAACAGGTCCTCCATGTCGTCGAGGAGGCCGAGCACCTCCCGGGACACCTCCTGCGGCGGGCGCTCCCTGAGCATCTCGCGGCCGACGGAGGCCATGACGGTGCCGTGCAGCCAGGCGATCTGACCGGCCATCAGGCCCGGCAGCGGATCCTCGTCCGTCGCGCCGGTCTCCTCCCGCAGGGCCTGCTCCAAGGTGGCCTGCACGTCCTGCCCGAGGGCCCAGAGCCGGGAGCGCAGTGCGGGGGCGGCCTCGATCACCCGCATGAAGGGGGCGTAGCCGGGGAACAGCCCGATGCGCGGCGAGACGGCCTCGACCTCCGCGCGCAGTTCGCGCAGCACGGCCCGGGCGGCGGACTCCCCCGGGTCCCGGCCGCGCACCCAGCGGGCGAGCCGGTCGACCACCCCGCTGGAGCGGTCGAGGAAGAGGTCCTCCTTGGCGGGGAAGTAGTTGTAGACGGTGTTGACGGAGACGTTCGCCGCGTCGGCGATCTCCGCGACCGTCACGGCGTCGAATCCGCGCTCGACGAACAGGCCCGTGGCGACGTCCGAGATGTACTGCCTGGTCTGCCGCTTCTTCCGCTCCCTGAGCCCCTCTGCCATGGAGGAATCCTAGCCTTCCCGCCAACCTTCTTAGGGTCTCTGAAATTTTGGGGACGTTGCAAATTTTAAGAGTCTCTGTTTTTCTGGCGGCATGACAGCAGAAGTCATCAGCGCGGCCGGACTGGCCCGCACCTTCCAGACCAGGCGCGGCCCGGTGCAGGCCGTGCGCGGCATCGACCTCACCGTCCGCGAGGGCGAGATCCTGGGCTTCCTCGGCCCCAACGGGGCGGGCAAGACGACCACCCTGCGGATGCTCACGACCCTGCTGCCCCCCACCGGCGGCGCCGCCACCGTCGCGGGCTGCGACCTGGCCGGCGACCCGGTCGGGGTGCGCCTCGCCTGCGGCTACGTCGCCCAGTCCGGCGGGGTCGACGGCCAGATCACCGTCCGCGAGGAACTGGTCACCCAGGGCCGGATGTACCGGCTGCCGAGGTCCCGGGCCGTCGAGCGGGCCGCGGAACTGGCGCGCGAGCTGGACCTCACCGACCTGTTCGACCGCAAGACGTCCGCGCTCTCCGGGGGCCAGCGCCGCCGGCTGGACATCGCGATGGCCCTCACCCACCGCCCGCGCGTGCTCTTCCTGGACGAGCCGACCACGGGCCTGGACCCCGGCAGCCGCGCCGACCTGTGGGACCTGGTGCGCCGGCTGCGCGACGAACAGGGCACGACCGTCTTCCTGACCACCCACTACCTCGACGAGGCGGACGCCCTCTCCGACCGGCTGGTCGTCGTCGACCAGGGCGTGGTCGCGGCGGAGGGCACACCGAGCGCGCTCAAGCTGGAGTACGGCGGCTCGCCGGACGCCACCCTCCAGGACACCTTCCTCGCCATCACCGGCCGCGGCCCCGCCCCGGCCGCCGACACCGCACCCGTCGCCGTCTAGACCTTTCTCAAGGACCCCGATGCTTCTCCACGACACGGCCCTCATCTACGGCCGCTACCTGCGGCAGTCCCTGCGCTCGCGCTTCGCGCTCCTCTTCGGGGTGCTGACGCCCCTGCTCTACCTGCTCTTCTTCGGGCCGCTGCTCACCGGTCTCCCGCTGGGCGGCGGCGGCAGTTCCTGGCAGGTGCTCGTCCCCGGACTGCTGCTCCAACTGGGGCTGTTCGGCGCCCTGTTCGCGGGCTTCTCGATCATCATCGAGAAGGGCCAGGGCGTGGTGGAGCGGATGCGGGTGACCCCCGTCAGCCGCCTCGCGCTGCTCCTGGGCCGGGTACTGCGCGACGCCACCGTCTTCGTCTTCCAGGCGGTGCTGCTGGTGCTGGCCGCCCTCGTGATGGGACTGCGCGCGCCGCTGGCCGGCATCCTCATCGGCTTCGTGTTCGTCGCCCTGCTCACCCTCGCGCTCGCCTCGCTGTCCTACGCGATCGCGATGAAGGTCTCCACCCCGCAGCAGTTCGGTCCGATGATCAACGCCGTGTCGATGCCGTCGATGCTGCTGTCCGGCCTGATGCTCCCGATGACCCTGGCACCGGCCTGGCTCGACGTGCTCTCGCACTTCGTCCCGTTCCGCTATCTGGTGGACGCGGTGCGCGACGCCTACGTCGGCGCGTACACCAGCGCGCACATGCTGTACGGCGCCCTGGTCGCCGTCGCCTTCGCCGCGCTGGCCGTGACCGCGGGCACCCGGGTCTTCCGCACGGCCGGGGCCTGAGAACTGCGAACAAAAGGGGCGCCCGGCTCGCGACACCCGGCGCGCACGCTCGCGGCGTCGCCGAAAGGCCCTGACAGCTCCGCCACAAGGACCTTCCGACGCCTTGCGATCGCAGGCACCGCAAGCACCGGACGCGCCGGACGCTCCGGACGCCGCAGCTGATCGGGCTCCCTTTCTGTCCGCAGCTCTCACTACGCTGGTGCCATGGTCAATCTGACACGCATCTACACCAGGACCGGGGACAAGGGCACCACCGCCCTCGGCGACATGAGCCGGGTCGCCAAGACCGACCCGCGGATCTCGGCGTACGCCGACGCCAACGAGGCGAACGCCGTGATCGGCACCGCCATCGCGCTGGGCGGCCTCGACGCGGAGACGGTCAAGGTCCTCACCCGCGTGCAGAACGACCTGTTCGACGTGGGCGCGGACCTGTCCACGCCGGTGGCGGAGAACCCCGAGTTCCCCCCGCTGCGGGTCGAGCAGTTCTACGTCGACCGGCTGGAGGCGGACTGCGACCGCTTCAACGCCGAGCTGGAGAAGCTGCGCTCGTTCATCCTCCCCGGCGGCACCCCGGGCGCGGCCCTGCTGCACCAGGCCTGCACGGTCGTGCGGCGGGCCGAGCGGTCCACCTGGGCCGCGCTGGAGGTGCACGGCGAGACGATGAACCCGCTCACCGCGACCTACCTCAACCGGCTCTCGGACCTCCTGTTCATCCTCGCCCGGACGGCGAACAAGGAGAACGGCGACGTGCTGTGGGTGCCGGGCGGGGAGCGCTGACCGGCACTCCCTCCTCGTCCCCCGGGTCCGTCCCCGGGGGCATGCGGACGGCCGGCGAGCCGGTCGCACTGTGGACCGGCCGCCGGCCGGTCCTGCTGCCGCCCGCGGTACGCGTTTTCGTGCCCCCCGGCTCCGCCGGGCCGGCCGTCGGGCCGCTCCGCACCCTGGGAAACCGGTGTGGCGGTGCTCCGCGTCGCCGGCATGGGATGCGCTTCCCCCCGTGAACGCCGGGCCTCCTCGCACGAGACAGGCGAAGGCCCGTCCGGCGCCGAGATCGCGCTCCGCCCGGAGAGGGCGGAGGCCACCGTGAAGACCCACGTCAGCCGTGTGCTGGGCAAGCTGGAGCCGCGCGGTCGCGCGCAATCCGCCGCGCCGGCGCAGGAGTTGGAGAGCCAGGGGAAGCGGCGGTGCATTGGTCCAGACCTATTGACCTATGGTCCAGACCTTTCTACTCTCGCAGCACCGCGGGGCGTGAAGGCTCAGTCATGCCCCTGACATTCTTCCCCCGACAAGGAGGCGCGCATGCGCTTCAGACACAGAGCCGCGGCGGGGCTGGCGACCCTCGTGCTCCCCCTCGCCGGAATCGTCGGCATCTCGGGCCACGCCCAGGCCGCCGCCGACGCGGCGGCCACCGCCACCGCCACCTTCACCAAGACCGGTGACTGGGGCAGCGGCTTCGGCGGATCGTGGACCGTCAAGAACACCGGCACCTCGGCGATCAGCTCCTGGACCGTGGAGTGGGACTACCCCTCCGACACCAAGGTCACCTCCGCCTGGGACGCCACGGTCACCAACTCCGGCAACCACTGGACCGCCAAGAACGTCGGCTGGAACGGCTCCATCGCCCCCGGCGCCTCGGTCACCTTCGGCTACAACGGCACCGGCTCCGGCTCGCCCTCGGGCTGTACGCTCAACGGCGGCAGCTGCGACGGCGGCCCGAGCGTCCCCGGCGACAACCCGCCCTCCGCGCCGGGCACCCCCACCGCCTCCGGCGTCACCGACACCTCGGTCAAGCTCTCCTGGGGCGCCGCCACCGACGACAAGGGCGTCAAGAACTACGACGTCCTGCGCGACGGCAAGAAGGTCGCCACCGTCACGACCACGTCCTACACCGACAACGGTCTGACCGCCGGCACCGACTACTCCTACACCGTGCAGGCCCGCGACACCGCCGACCAGACCGGTCCGGTCAGCGGCTCGGTCGCCGTGCACACCACCGGCGGCGGCACCACCACCCCGCCCACCGGCGACAAGGTCAAGCTCGGCTACTTCACCGAGTGGGGCATCTACGGACGCAACTACAACGTCAAGAACCTGGTGACGTCCGGCTCCGCGTCCAAGATCACGCACATCAACTACGCCTTCGGCAACGTCACCGGCGGCAAGTGCGCGATCGGCGACTCCTACGCCGACTACGACAAGGCGTTCACCGCCGACCAGGCCGTCAGCGGCGTCGCCGACACCTGGGACCAGCCGCTGCGCGGCAACTTCAACCAGCTGCGCGAGCTGAAGGCCAAGTACCCGAACATCAAGGTGATCTGGTCCTTCGGCGGCTGGACCTGGTCCGGCGGCTTCGGTGACGCGGCCAAGAACCCGGCGGCCTTCGCCCAGTCCTGCTACGACCTGGTGCACGACCCGCGCTGGGCCGACGTCTTCGACGGCATCGACATCGACTGGGAATACCCGAACGCCTGCGGTCTGACCTGCGACACCAGCGGACCGGCGGCCTTCAAGGGCCTGATGTCCGCGCTGCGCGCCAAGTTCGGCAAGGAGCTGGTCACCGCCGCCGTCACCGCGGACGGCTCGGCCGGCGGCAAGATCGACCTCACCGACTACGCGGGCGCCTCGCAGTACGTCGACTGGTACAACGTGATGACGTACGACTTCTTCGGCGCCTGGGACGCGAAGGGCCCGACGGCCCCGCACTCCCCGCTCACCTCGTACTCCGGCATCCCCAAGGACGGCTTCGACACGGCCGACGCCATGGCCAAGTTCAAGGCCCAGGGCGTGCCCGCGAAGAAGCTGCTGCTCGGCATCGGCTTCTACGGCCGCGGCTGGACCGGCGTCACCCAGGACGCCCCGGGCGGCACGGCGACCGGAGCGGCACCCGGCACCTACGAGGCGGGCATCGAGGACTACAAGGTCCTCAAGAACAGCTGCCCCGTCACCGGCACCGTCGCCGGCACCGCGTACGCGCACTGCGGCAGCAACTGGTGGTCCTACGACACCCCGTCGACCATCAAGTCGAAGATGGCCTGGGCCAACAGCCAGGGCCTCGGCGGCGCCTTCTTCTGGGAGTTCAGCGGTGACACCAGCAACGGTGAACTGGTGAGCGCCCTCAGCAGCGGCCTGTCGTAAGGACCGTCCGCTCCCCTGAAACACCGAAGCTCCCCCGGTCGGCGGACCGGGGGAGCTTCTTCACGCGCAGGGGCCACAGCAGAGCCGGGGCCCGTGGGCCGGACGAGCCGGGCTCGCGGGGCTCGGTGATCGCGCCCGCGCCCTGCCCCGGGCCGGACGAACGGTCCTACGCGACGTTCACCCGCTGGCCGGGCGGTGCCGCCTCCAGCCAGGCCAGGAAACCGGTCAGCGCGTCCTCGCTCATGGCCAGCTCCACCCGAGTGCCCCGGTGCAGGCAGGTGAGGATCACCGCGTCCGACAGCAGGGCGAGTTCCTCCTCGCCCTCGGGACGCCGGCGGCCGGCCACCTCGATCGAGGACCGCTCCAGCGTGCGGCGCGGACGGGGGGCGTAGGAGAAGACCCGGAACCACTCGACGCGGTCGCCGTTGTAGCGGGCCACCCCGTAGCTCCAGCCCTTGCCGCTGGTGTCCGGCTCCAGGGCCACGTCCCAGCGCAGGCTGCAGTCGAAGGTGCCGCCGGAACGCTGGATGAGCCTGCGGCGCAGACCGAAGACGAACAGTCCCACCACCACGAGCGCGACCACGATCGAGCACACAGTCAGAGCGAGGACCATCGGCACCGACCTCCTCGTCTCCTAGGTAATGGAACGGAAAAAACACCCACATCCGCCTCAGCCGCGGCCGGTACCGGATCGCTCCGGTACCAGCCGCGGCTGAGGGGTGTCGTCTACATGGTGTCGCTGGTTCAGCGCACCGCCGTCGCCGCTCGCAGGCGGACGTCCGCGCGACGCTCGGCGGTGGCATCGCCCTCCGCCTTCGCGCGCTCGAGTTCCCGCTCCACGCGCTGGACGTCGATCTCGTCGGAGAGTTCCGCGATCTCGGCCAGCAGCGACAGCTTGTTGTCGGCGAAGGAGACGAAACCGCCGTGCACCGCGGCCACGACCGTCGCGCCTTCACTCGTACGGATGGTCACCGGGCCCGACTCCAGCACACCGAGCAGCGGCTGGTGACCGGGCATGACGCCGATGTCGCCGGACGTGGTGCGCGCGACGACCAGGGTGGCCTCGCCGGACCAGACCTGGCGGTCGGCGGCGACCAGCTCGACGTGCAGCTCAGCAGCCAAGAGTGGCTCCTCGGGTCACCACCCGGCAGGGACGCCGGGTGTTGGGGTCAATTCTAAGGGGCGTGTGTGAGGGGGCGGGACGCGCCCGCCCCCTCACACGAACTCAGACGCGAGTTCAGGAGACGCCCAGCTCCTTGGCGTTCTTCTTCAGGTCCTCGAGACCACCGCACATGAAGAAGGCCTGCTCCGGGAAGTGGTCGTACTCGCCGTCGCAGATCGCGTTGAAGGCCGCGATCGACTCGTCCAGCGGGACGTCCGACCCGTCGACGCCGGTGAACTGCTTGGCGACGTGGGTGTTCTGGGACAGGAAGCGCTCCACGCGACGGGCACGGTGGACGACGAGCTTGTCCTCCTCGCCCAGCTCGTCGATACCGAGGATCGCGATGATGTCCTGCAGGTCCTTGTATTTCTGCAGGATGTTCTTCACGCGCATGGCCGCGTTGTAGTGGTCCTGCGCGATGTAGCGCGGGTCCAGGATCCGGGACGTGGAGTCCAGCGGGTCCACGGCCGGGTAGATGCCCTTCTCCGAGATCGGACGGGACAGAACCGTCGTCGCGTCGAGGTGGGCGAAGGTGGTCGCCGGGGCCGGGTCGGTCAGGTCGTCGGCGGGGACGTAGATCGCCTGCATCGAGGTGATCGAGTGACCGCGGGTCGAGGTGATGCGCTCCTGGAGGAGGCCCATCTCGTCGGCCAGGTTCGGCTGGTAACCCACCGCGGACGGCATGCGGCCGAGCAGCGTGGAGACCTCGGAGCCGGCCTGCGTGAAGCGGAAGATGTTGTCGATGAAGAACAGCACGTCCTGCTTCTGGACGTCGCGGAAGTACTCGGCCATGGTCAGGCCGGCCAGCGCGACGCGCAGACGGGTGCCCGGGGGCTCGTCCATCTGGCCGAAGACCAGGGCGGTCTTGTCGATGACGCCCGAGTCGGACATCTCCTCGATGAGGTCGTTGCCCTCACGGGTGCGCTCACCGACACCGGCGAACACGGAGACACCGTCGTGGTTGTTGGCGACGCGGTAGATCATCTCCTGGATGAGCACCGTCTTGCCGACGCCGGCACCGCCGAACAGACCGATCTTGCCGCCCTTGACGTACGGGGTCAGCAGGTCGATGACCTTGACGCCGGTCTCGAACATCTCGGTCTTCGACTCGAGCTCGTCGAAGCGCGGGGCCTTGCGGTGGATGGACCAGCGCTCGCCCGAGTACTGCTCGTCGACGTTCAGCACCTCACCGAGGGTGTTGAACACCTTGCCCTTGGTGAAGTCGCCGACCGGGACGGTGATGCCGTCGCCGGTGTCGGTCACCGTGGCCTGGCGGACCAGGCCGTCGGTGGGCTGCATCGAGATGGTGCGGACCAGGCCGTCACCCAGGTGCTGGGCGACCTCCAGGGTCAGCGTCTTCTTCGCGCCCTCGTTCGCCGGGTCGGAGACCTCGACGTGCAGAGCGTTGTAGATGTCCGGCATCGCGTCGACGGGGAACTCCACGTCGACGACCGGGCCGATGACCCGCGCGACGCGGCCCGTCGCCGTGGCCGTCTCAACAGTGGTGGTCATTAGTTGTCACTCCCCGCGGTCGCGTCGGCCAGGGCACTGGCGCCACCGACGATCTCGCTGATTTCCTGGGTGATTTCGGCCTGGCGGGCCGCGTTGGCAAGACGGGAGAGCGTGTTGATCAGCTCGCCCGCGTTGTCGGTGGCCGACTTCATCGCGCGCCGCGTGGCGGCGTGCTTCGAAGCGGCCGACTGGAGCAGCGCGTTGTAGATGCGGCTTTCCACGTAGCGCGGCAGCAGGGCGTCGAGGACGTCCTCCGCCGAGGGCTCGAAGTCGTACAGCGGCAGGATCTCGCCCTTGGGCGCCACCTCCGCCGCGACCTCTTCGAGGCGCAGCGGGAGCAGCCGGGGGTCGACCGCCGTCTGCGTCATCATCGAGACGAACTCGGTGTAGACGATGTGGAGTTCGTCCACACCGCCCTCGGCCGTGTCCTTCTCGATCGCCTCGATCAGGGGTGCCGCGACCGTCTTGGCGTCCGCGTAGGTCGGCTCGTCGGTGAAGCCCGTGAACGACCCCGCGACCGTGCGCTCGCGGAAGTTGTAGTGGGCCACACCACGCCGGCCGACGATGTACGTGTCGACCTGCCTGCCCTCGCGCTCCAGGCGCTCGGTCAGCTGCTCCGCCGCCTTGATGGCGTTGGAGTTGAAGGCGCCGGCCAGACCGCGGTCGCTCGTCAGGAGCAGGACCGCGGCACGGGTCGGGTTCTCCGCCTCCGTGGTGAGCGGGTGCTTGGTGTTCGAACCGGTGCCGACCGCCGTGACCGCGCGGGTCAGTTCCTGCGCGTACGGCGTGGAGGCCGCCACCTTGCGCTGCGCCTTGACGACGCGCGAGGCGGCGATCATCTCCATCGCCTTGGTGATCTTCTTGGTCGCGGTGACGGATCGGATGCGACGCTTGTAGACCCGGAGCTGGGCTCCCATGAGTCAGGTCCCTTCCTTACGTCACTTGGCGGCAGCGGCCGGAGTGTCCTCGCCGAGCAGCTTGCCGTCCGAGGTCTCGAACTGCTTCTTGAACTCGGCGACGGCGTCGTCGATCGCCTGGATCGTGTCGTTCGACATCTTGGCGCCCTCCTTGATGGAGGTCATGAGGCCCTGCTCCTTGCGGTGCAGGTACTCCAGCAGCTCCTTCTCGAAGCGGCGGATGTCGGCGACGGGCACCTCGTCCATCTTGCCGTTGGTGCCGGCCCAGACGGAGACGACCTGGTCCTCGGTGGCCATCGGCTGGTACTGGTTCTGCTTCAGCAGCTCGACCATGCGCTGGCCGCGCTCCAGCTGGGACTTGGAGGCCGCGTCCAGGTCGGAACCGAAGGCGGCGAACGCCTCCAGCTCACGGAACTGGGCGAGGTCCACGCGCAGCCGGCCGGAGACCTGGCGCATCGCCTTGTGCTGGGCGGAGCCACCGACTCGGGAGACCGAGATGCCGACGTTCAGCGCGGGGCGCTGACCGGCGTTGAACAGGTCCGACTCCAGGAAGCACTGGCCGTCGGTGATGGAGATGACGTTGGTCGGGATGAACGCCGAGACGTCGTTGGCCTTGGTCTCGACGATCGGCAGACCGGTCATCGAACCGGCGCCCATGTCGTCGGAGAGCTTGGCGCAGCGCTCCAGCAGACGCGAGTGCAGGTAGAAGACGTCGCCCGGGTAGGCCTCGCGGCCCGGCGGGCGGCGCAGCAGCAGGGAGACGGCACGGTAGGCGTCGGCCTGCTTCGACAGGTCGTCGAAGATGATCAGGACGTGCTTGCCCTGGTACATCCAGTGCTGGCCGATGGCGGAACCGGTGTAGGGCGCCAGGTACTTGAAGCCGGCCGGGTCGGACGCCGGGGCGGCGACGATGGTCGTGTACTCCAGCGCGCCGTTCTCCTCCAGCGCGCGGCGGACCGACGCGATGGTGGAGCCCTTCTGGCCGATGGCGACGTAGATGCAGCGGACCTGCTTGTTCGGGTCGCCGGTGCGCCAGTTGTCGCGCTGGTTGATGATCGTGTCGACGGCCAGGGCGGTCTTGCCGGTCTGGCGGTCACCGATGATCAGCTGGCGCTGGCCGCGGCCGATCGGGGTCATGGCGTCGACGGCCTTGTAGCCGGTCTCCATCGGCTCGTGCACCGACTTGCGCTGCATGACCGTGGGGGCCTGCAGTTCGAGGGCGCGGCGGCCGTCGGTCTCGATCTCGCCGAGGCCGTCGATCGGGTTGCCGAGGGGGTCGACGACGCGGCCGAGGTAGCCCTCGCCCACGGCGACCGACAGGACCTCGCCGGTGCGGGTGACCGGCTGGCCCTCCTCGATGCCGCTGAACTCACCGAGGACGATGGCACCGATCTCGCGCTCCTCGAGGTTGAGGGCGAGGCCGAGGGTGCCGTCCTCGAACTTCAGCAGCTCGTTGGCCATGGCCGAGGGCAGGCCCTCGACCTTCGCGATGCCGTCGCCGGCAAGGGTGACCGTACCGACCTCCTCGCGCGAGGCCGCGTCCGGCTTGTACGACTGGACGAAGTTCTCCAGCGCGTCCCGGATCTCCTCCGGCCGGATCGTGAGCTCCGCCATCTGGGTTCCCTGCTCTCCTTGTTGGGCCCGAAGTTTCACTTGGGGGGGTGTTCCACGAGTTCGGGACTCCCCCCAATAAGAGGTGAATCCTCTGCACGGCCCAACCAGGGCCGTCGTGTACGTCTTGCGTGTTGAGTTGCTGCTAGCTCGCCATGCGGCGGGCGGCCTCGTCGAGCCGGTCCGCGAGCGAGCCGTTGATGATCTCGTCGCCGACCTGCACCCGGATTCCGCCGACCAGCTCGGGGTCCACGTCGAGGTTGAGGTGCATCTGGCGGCCGTAGAGCCGGCCGAGGGCGGCGCCGAGGCGCTGCTTCTGGCCGTCGCTCAGCGGGACCGCCGAGGTGACCACGGCGACCATGCGGTTGCGGCGGTCGGCGGCGAGCTTGGAGAGGGACTCCAGTCCCGCTTCCAGGCTACGTCCCCGCGGCGCGCTCACCAGGCGCGTCACCAGTCGCTCGGTGACCGGCTTGGCCCGGCCGCCGAGCAGCCGGTGCAGCAGCTCGACCTTGGCCGAGGTGCTCGCGGCACGGTCGGTGAGCGCGGCACGCAGTTCGGTGCTGGAGGAGACGATCCGGCTGAACCGGAACAGCTCGTCCTCGACGTCGTCCAGCGTGCCGGACCGCTCCGCCGCGGTGAGGTCGGCGATGTCCGCCAGTTCCTCCAGCGCGTCGACCAGGTCCCGCGACTGCGACCAGCGCGAGCGCACCATGCCGGACACCAGGTCCGCGGCGGGGCCGCCGATCTGGCTGCCGAGCAGGCGCTGGACCAGCGTGGCCTTGGCGTCCGAGGACTGCGCCGGGTCGGTGAGGACCCGGCGCAGGCCGACCTCGCGGTGGAGCAGCGCGGTGACGGCCGCCAGCTCGTCGGCGAGCCGCGTGGCGTCGGCGGACGTGGAGTCCGTCAGCGCGTCGAGACGCTCACGCGCGGCGCTCAGAGCCTCACGGCTCGCTCCGTGCGCTGTCATCGAGCCGCCTCAGCCGTCGAAGCGGCCTCGTCGAGCCCGTCGAGGAAGCGGTCGATCACGCGGCTCTGCCGGGCGTGGTCCTCCAGGGACTCGCCGACGAGCTTGCCGGCCAGCTCGGTGGCGAGCTTGCCGACGTCCTGACGGAGCACGGACGCGGCGGCCTTGCGGTCGGCCTCGAGCTGGGTGTGGCCGGCGGCGACGATCTCCTCGCGCTGGCGCTGGCCCTCGGCCCGCATCTCGGCGATGAGCGCGGCACCCTGCTCCTGCGCCTCCTGGCGCAGGCGCGCGGCCTCGTGCCGGGCCTCGGCGAGCTGGGCCTTGTACTGCTCGAGGACGCTCTGGGCCTCGACCTTCATGGCCTCGGCCTCTTCGATACCGCCTTCGATCGCCGCGCGGCGCTCCTCCAGAACCTTGTTGATGTTCGGCAGGAGCTTCTTCCCGAGGAAGAAGAAGACGATGGCGAAGGTGACGAGGCCGATGACCAGCTCGGGGCCGGGCGGGATGAGAGGGTTCTGCTGCTCCTCCGCCGCCAGCTGCACCAGCTGCTGTGTCAGCTGCATGTCATCAGTGCCTTTCCCTAATGGGGTGGGTCGTCCGCCGCGGTTTACTTGTAGGTGTAAACGAACGGCATGACGATGCCGATGAGGGCGAGCGCCTCACAGAAGGCGAAGCCCAGGATCTGGTTGGCACGGATCAGACCGGCGGCCTCGGGCTGGCGGGCGAGCGCCTGGGTGCCGTTGCCGAAGATGATGCCGATGCCGATGCCGGGACCGATGGCGGCGAGGCCGTAGCCGACGGAGGCGATGGAGCCGGTGACGGCGGCAAGGGTCTCAGTGGCAGCCATGCTGATTCTTCCTTCTCTTTCAAGGACCGGTGGGGGTTGGCCACCGGACGTCTGTGACGGGGGCGGTGCGGGACGGTGGCTCAGTGGTGCTCGGCGAGAGCGCCCTGAACGTAGGAGCAGGCCAGGAGGACGAACACGTACGCCTGGACGGCCTGGACGAAGAGCTCGAACAGGATCATGACCATGGCCATGACGAACGAGACGGCGCCGGCCGCGACCAGCCAGCTGTTCATCAGGTACCAGCTCGCGACGGTGAACATCACGAGCAGCAGGTGACCGGCGAACATGTTGGCGAACAGTCGCACCGCGTGCGTGAACGGGCGGACCAGGACGTTCGAGAAGAACTCGATGACCACCACGAGCGGCAGCACCGGGCCGAGCGACTTGTCGTAACCGGTCAGGTTCTTGAAGCCGCCGGCGAAGCCGTGCTTCTTGAACGTCAGGACCATCCAGGTCACGTAGACGCACAGGGCCAGGGCGGCCGGGTAGGCGATGATCGACGTCACCGGGAACTGGGCGACCGGGATGATCGACCAGAGGTTCATGATCCAGATGAAGAAGAACAGCGAGACCATGAACGGGACGTACTTCTCGCCCTCGCGCTTGCCGAGCGTCTCGTAGACGATGCCGCGGCGCACGAAGTCGTAGCCCGCCTCACCGACCATCTGCAGCTTGCCGGGCACCACCTTGGCCTTGCTGAATGCGGCCCAGAAGAAGCCGACCACCACGAGCGAGGTGATGATGGCGAGCAGCATCGGCTTGTCGAAGTCGTAGCCGCCGACCGAGAACATCGGCTTGAAGAGGAAGGAGTGGAGGCCCGGCGACGGAAAGCCGCAGCCGTTGTCGGCGAAGACGCGGCAACTCCAGTCGAAGGCGAGCGTGGTCTGTTCAGCACTCACCGCGGGCTCCTTCAGCGTGGCGCATGGGTACGGCAACCTCGTTGTGTCGGCGCGGCGAGCAGCCGCGGGTCGGCACCGGACTGGTGTGACGGATGTGGGGGCGGCCGGCGGGCATCGAGCCTCGCGATCGAGCAGGCGTCAGCTCAGATGCCCGCGCCCGCGATGCCGCAGTTGGCACCGGACGATAGCAGGAGATCTCACACGCCTTTATCCCGGGCCTACCCCTCACGACGAAGACCCTGTCTTCTCGGACTTCTCGTTCTTCTCGGAGTCCGGTTCGACGTAGAAGATCTTGGACTTCATGTGTGCGCGTGCCTGCGCGGCCATCCAGACGACGGTCGCGACGACGAGCGAGAACGCGAACGCCTTCGCGTTGAACAGCGTGGTGCCCTTGAAAAGGGCCAAGAAGATCAAGAGCAGCAGCAGTTGGGCCACGTAGAGCATGAGGCCCATGGCCTGGAAGAGCTGCGGAAGCGTTTTCGCGGTCCACTGCAGTACGTAGAGACCGATCCCCATGTAGAGGATGGCGAGCACCACCCCGACGACGGCCCCGATCGCGCCCTTGCCTCCGGCGACCGCACCGCTGACCGCCACGGCGACCACACCGACGGCGGCGGTGGGCACGGCGGTGTGCAGTAGGTTCCGGACGTCATTGGACGGCATGGCGGCAACTCCGCTTTCACAGGGGGGCAGGGTGTCGTCATGGACGAGCGTAGTCCCCGGTCCGAGAGAGGAACCTCATCACCAAGGGACCCTTGCATCGGGGTCCTTCGGCTCTGTCCGGGGTTCTCGTGAACGGTATCACAAACTATTTGATGCGGTCTTTACCAAGTGGGTGTGCTGGCTGTCACACATGAGAGTGACAGTGCCCGTCTGTGCAAAAACGAGGGCAACTTGTCTGGTATTAGACCGCTTTGCTCCCCCATGAACAGGCAACGCTTTAGTCAGATTCTTACCTTGGGCGTCAGCGTGACGTTCCGGCTTTGCGCCCGTCGAGGACCCGCGAACGGGGTCCCACGGCGGTCGCGCCGTTGACCCCGGCCACCGTGGCCGCGACCGGCTCAGGGGCCTCCTGCGCACCGGAGGCCTCCACGGCCCCCTCCACCTCGGCGGCCCCGGCGCCGGTCCCTGCGGACGTCCCCGCGCGGGCACCCGCGCCCGGGGCCACGGCCCCCCGGCGGCGACGGCGCCGGTAGCGCGGCGGCACGAACTGCTCCGCCCAGTGCGGGGCGCGCGGGGTGAAGCGCGGCAGCAGCAGCAGGACGAGCCCGAGGAAGCTGAGCAGCACGATCCCGAGCACGATCCACATCGAGGCCGAGTTGACCGAGTAGCCGAGCGCGCCGAAGCCGATCAGCGCCGCCCAGAAGTACATGATCAGCACCGCCCGGCTGTGCGAGTGGCCGATCTGGAGCAGGCGGTGGTGCAGGTGGCCGCGGTCCGCGGCGAACGGCGACTGGCCGCGCCACGTGCGGCGGACCACCGCGAAGACGAAGTCCGAGGCCGGGATCGCGATGATCGTCAGCGGCATGAGCAGCGGGATGTAGACGGGCACCATCTGGTGCACGGCGTTGCGTTCGGAGCCGGAGAACAGCTTCATCACGTCCGGGTCGACCTGCCCGGTCACCGAGATCGCGCCGGCCGCGAGGACCAGACCGATCAGCATCGAGCCCGAGTCACCCATGAAGATCCGCGCGGGATGCATGTTGTGCGGCAGGAAGCCCAGGCACATGCCCATCAGGACGGCCGCGAAGAGGGTGGCCGGGGCCGCCGCCTCGATGCCGTACGAGTACCAGATCCGGTAGGCGTACATGAAGAACGCGGCGGCGGCGATGCACACCATGCCGGCGGCGAGACCGTCGAGGCCGTCGACGAAGTTGACCGCGTTGATCGTGATCACGACGAGGGCCACGGTCAGCAGGGTGCCCTGCCACTGGGTGAGCGCCACCGTGCCCACACCGGGTACCGGCAGCCACAGGATCGTCAGACCCTGCATGACCATCACACCGGCGGCGATCATCTGGCCGCCCAACTTGATCAGGGCGTCGATCTCGAACTTGTCGTCCAGGACACCGATCAGCCAGATCAGCGCGGCACCCGACAGCAGCGCGCGCGGTTCGTTCGACTTCTCGAAGACCTCGTTGAGGTTGGTGAGGTGGTCGGCGACCAGCAGGCCCGCGCACATGCCGAAGAACATCGCGATCCCGCCGAGCCGCGGAGTGGGTTCCCGGTGCACGTCACGCGCCCGGATCTCCGGCATCGCCCCCGCCACGATCGCGAACTTGCGCACCGGCCCGGTCAGCAGGTACGTCACCGCGGCCGTGATGCAGAGCGTCAGCAGGTATTCACGCACAGGCTTCCCCACAGGTCTCGCTGGCCATCTCAGCCTCACACCCTAGCGACGCGAGCATATGTATGGGGACTTCCGGGTAGCGACGATGGTTGCACATACGGCTGTGCGCGGACTCCGCACGGGTCCGCGCCTACCCCCGCGCGGCCCTTTCACCCCGTACGAGCCCTGTGTACAGGCCCTGCCCGGCCCCTCCCGCACGGCCCGCCTCAGCCCGGATACGGCGGGAACGCGGCCGTGAGTTCGCGCACGTCCTCCCGCGCCCGCGCGCCGTCCAGCTCCCCGCGCAGCACCTTGCCGAGCAGCACCGCGATCCGCGCCATCTCCTCCTGCCCCATGCCCTGTGTGGTCACCGCGGCCGTCCCCAGGCGCAGCCCGCGGGCGCCGGAGTGCGGCAGCGCGCAGCAGTCCAGCACGATCCCGGCGGCGGCCAGCCGCCCGCGCGCGGTGCGCCCCTCGACACCGAGCGGCGCCGGGTCGGCGGTGATCAGGTGGGTGTCGGTGCCGCCGGTGGTCACGGCCAGGCCCTCCGCGGCCAGGTGGGCCGCCAGCACGCGCGCGTTGGCGACCACCTGGTGGGCGTAGGCGCCGAACGCCGGGGTGGCGGCCTCGCCGAACGCCACCGCCTTCGCCGCGATGGTGTGCATCTGGGCTCCGCCCTGGGTGAACGGGAACACCGCCCGGTCCACCCGCTCGGCCAGCTCGCTCCCGCACAGGATCATCCCGCCGCGCGGCCCGCGCAGCACCTTGTGGGTGGTGGCGCACACCACGTCGGCGTACGGCACCGGGCTGGGCGCCGCTCCCCCGGCGACCAGCCCCATCGGGTGCGCGGCGTCGGCGATCAGATAGGCGCCGACCTCGTCGGCGACCGCGCGGAAGAAGGCGTGGTCGATGTGGCGCGGGTAGGCGATCGACCCGCACACGATCGCCTTGGGCCGGTGCGTACGGGCCAGCGCGCGCACCTGCTGGTGGTCGATGAGCCCGCTCTCGGCGTCCACGCCGTAGCCGACGAAGTCGAACCAGCGTCCGGAGAAGTTCGCGGGCGAACCGTGGGTGAGGTGCCCGCCGTGCGGCAGGCCGAGGGCGAGCACGGTGTCGCCGGGCCGCAGCAGCGCCGCGTAGGCGGCCAGCACCGCGGACGAGCCCGAGTGCGACTGGACGTTGGCGTGCTCGGCGCCGAAGAGCGCCTTCGCGCGCTCGACGGCGAGGCGTTCGGCGGCGTCGACGAGTTCGCAGCCGCCGTGGTGGCGGGCGCCCGGGTAGCCCTCGGCGTACTTGTTCGCCAGCGGCGAGCCGAGCGCGGCCAGCACCGCGGGCGAGGTGAAGTTCTCCGCCGCGATCAGCTGGAGCGTCGTCGACTGCCGGGCCAGCTCCCCCAGCACGATGTCGGCCACTTCCGGATCCTGCCGCCGCAGGACATCGGCCTCTAGGCCGGGGATGACCGACATGGTGGGCTCCGGACGGTCGACGGTGACGTACGTCCAATGTAGGCCCGCGCCGCGGGGGCCGCTCGGCCGTTACGCCTTCACGGGGACGCACGCACGGGTGAGGCCCGGGCGCCCGGGCGGCCCTCGGTGACCCGGCGCCCGGCACCCGCCCGGACCGGCCCGTGCGGCGCCCCCGTCGCGCGGGCGCCGCGGCCCCGGACGGCGCCGGCACCACCGGCGCCCGGGCTCAGGTCCGGGCCGGGACGCCGGTCAGGGCGGTGACGACCGGGTCCAGCGCCTCGTGTATCTCGTCGCCGATGGAGCGGAAGAACGGCAGCGGGGCGCCGTAGGGGTCGTAGACCTCGTCCGCCTCCGCGTTCGGGGCCAGGAGCCACCCGCGCAGCGCCGCGGCGGCCCGCACCAGCGCCCGGGCACGCTCGACCACACCGTCCTGGAGCGGCGGCAGCGTGGCCGGGTCGATCGCCCTCACCAGCCGGGTGAACTCCTTGAGCGTGAAGGTGCGCAGCCCCGCCGAGTGCCCCATCGAGATCACCTGGGCCCGGTGGTCACGGGTCGCGGTGAGGACCAGGTCGGCGCGGATCACGTGCTCGTCCAGCAGTTCCCGGCCGGTGAAGCCGGAGGCGTCCGCGCCGAAGTCGGCGAGGACCGTCTCGGCGTTGGTCTCCATGGGCGCGCCCTCGTGGCCCCAGGTGCCCGCGCTCTCCACGATCAGACCGCCGCCGGCCGGGTCGCCGAGCCGGTCCGCCACGAAGTGCCGGGTCAGCCGCTCGGTGATGGGCGAGCGGCACACGTTGCCGGTGCTGACGTGGAGGATGCGGAAGGCCCCGCCGGGCAGCGCCGGCTGGGCCGGGATCGTCGGGATCACCGGCTCGTCCTTCCCGCCTATGCCACGCATGGGGGTCCCCCCTGCGGGAGCCGGGCCGTGAGCCCGGGGGTGTCAAGCGCCGTCAATTCGCCACCTCAAGGTCGGGTACGACCTTGCGCAGCTCCTCGGCCGACAGCGCGCCCGCGCGCAGCAGTACCGGCACCGCGCGGCTGACGTCGACGATGGACGACGGCGCGTTGCCGGGGGTCGGGCCGCCGTCGAGGTAGACGGAGACGGAGTCGCCGAGCATCTCCTGGGCGGCGTCGCACGTCTCCGGCGCGGGATGGCCGGTGAGGTTCGCCGAGGAGACGGCCATCGGGCCGAACTCGTTGAGCAGTTCGATGGCGACCGGGTGCAGCGGCATGCGCACGGCGACCGTGCCGCGGGTGTCGCCCAGGTCCCACTGCAGGGACGGCTGGTGCCTGGCGATGAGCGTGAGGGCGCCCGGCCAGAACGCGTCCACCAGTTCCCAGGCCATCTCGGAGAAGTCCGTGACCAGCCCGTGCAGCGTGTTCGGGGAGCCGATGAGGACGGGCGTGGGCATGGCGCGCCCGCGGCCCTTGGCGGCGAGCAGGTCGGCGACGGCCTCCGAGGAGAACGCGTCGGCGCCGATGCCGTACACGGTGTCGGTCGGCAGCACCACGAGTTCGCCCCGGCGGACGGCGGACGCGGCCTCGCGCAGACCCGTCGCGCGGTCGGTGGCGTCGTTGGTGTCGTATCGCCGTGCCATTGTCAGCGGGCCTCCTCGTACACGTACTGCTGGTCTGAAGTCCTGGTGGTGGGCTGCGCCGGGCTCATGGCAGCGCCTTGCGGGCGGTGGCGAACCGCGGCCGGTTGTTGAGGTCGGGGTGGTCGGCCGCGTCGGCCCAGCCCCGCTCCTCGGTGAAGATCCACGGCACCTGGCCGCCCTGGGTGTCGGCGTGCTCGATGACGACGACGCCGCCCGGGCGCAGCAGCCGGTGCGCGGTGCGCTCGATGCCGCGGATCAGGTCGAGGCCGTCCTCGCCGGAGAACAGTGCCAGCTCGGGGTCGTAGTCGCGGGCCTCCGGGGCGACGTACTCCCATTCGGTCAGCGGGATGTACGGCGGGTTGGAGATGACGAGGTCGACCTGGCCGTCGAGGTCGGGGAAGGCGGTCAGGGCGTCGCCCTGGCGCAGGTCCACCCTGGATCCCTCGACGTTCTTGCGGGTCCACGTCAGCGCGTCCTCGCTCAGCTCCACCGCGTGCACGCGCGAGCGCGGCACCTCCTGGGCGAGGGCGAGGGCGATGGCGCCGGAGCCGGTGCACAGGTCGACGATGCACGGCTCGACCACGTCCATGGCGCGCACGGCGTCTATGGCCCAGCCGACGACCGACTCGGTCTCGGGCCGCGGCACGAAGACCCCGGGTCCGACCTGCAGCTCCAGGTAGCGGAAGTAGGCCCGCCCGGTGATGTGCTGCAACGGCTCGCGCTGCTCGCGCCGGGCGACGACCTCCCAGTAGCGGGCGTCGAAGTCGGCGTCCTTGACGGAGTGCAGCTGACCGCGCTTGACGCCGTGCACGAAGGCGGCCAGTTCCTCGGCGTCGTTGCGCGGCGAGGGCACACCGGCGTCGGCCAGCCGCTGGGTGGCCTGCGCCACCTCCGCGAGCAGCACGCTGCGGGGGCCTGGGGGTCGCCCCCCGGATTCTTGCTGCACGCTGGTCCTCCGTGCTCGGTAACTACTCCGTGCGTCCGTACGTCCGCGGGCCCCTGCGCCCGCGGGCCGCGCGTCCGCGGGGCCGTACGGCGGTGGCGCCGGGTCCCGCGGGGGTGCCGGGCGGCCGTGCCCGCCTCACGCCGCGGTGCCCTGCGGCCCGGGCCTCACGCGGCCGCGAGCTTGGCGGCCGAGTCGGCGTCGACGCAGGCCTGGATGACGGCGGCGAGGTCGCCGTCCAGGACCTGGTCCAGGTTGTAGGCCTTGAAGCCGACCCGGTGGTCGGAGATGCGGTTCTCCGGGAAGTTGTAGGTGCGGATCTTCTCGGAGCGGTCGACGGTGCGGACCTGGCTGCGGCGGGCGTCCGCGGCCTCCTTCTCCGCTTCCTCCTGCGCCGCCGCCAGCAGCCTGGAGCGCAGGATACGCATCGCCTGCTCCTTGTTCTGCAGCTGGCTCTTCTCGTTCTGGCAGGAGGCGACGACTCCGGTGGGCAGGTGCGTGATGCGCACCGCGGAGTCGGTGGTGTTGACCGACTGGCCGCCGGGCCCGGAGGACCGGTAGACGTCGATCCGCAGGTCGTTCGGGTTGATCTCGACGTCGACCTCCTCGGCCTCGGGCGTCACGAGGACCCCCGCCGCCGAGGTGTGGATGCGGCCCTGGGACTCGGTGGCCGGCACGCGCTGCACCCGGTGCACGCCGCCCTCGTACTTCAGCCGCGCCCACACGCCCTGGCCGGGCTCGATCTGCCCGCGCGCCTTCACGGCGACCTGGACGTCCTTGTAGCCGCCCAGCTCGGACTCGGTGGCGTCGATGATCTCGGTCTTCCAGCCGACGCGCTCGGCGTAGCGCAGGTACATGCGCAGCAGGTCACCGGCGAACAGCGCCGACTCGTCGCCGCCCGCGCCGGCCTTGATCTCCAGGATGACGTCCTTGTCGTCGCTGGGATCGCGCGGCACGAGCAGCAGGCGCAGCTTCTCGGTCAGCTCCTCGCGCTGCTTGTCCAGCTCCTTGACCTCGGCGGCGAAGTCGGGGTCGTCGGCGGCCAGTTCACGCGCGGTGTCGATGTCGTCGCCGGTCTGCTTCCAGGAGCGGTACGTGGCGACGATCGGGGTCAGCTCGGCGTAACGCTTGTTGAGCTTGCGCGCGTTCGCCTGGTCGGCGTGGACCGAGGGGTCGGCGAGCTTCTTCTCCAGGTCGGCGTGCTCGACGACGAGCTCCTCGACGGCCTCGAACATCTTGGGCTCCTGCTACTGCTGGGGGAGGGGAAGGGCGGACGACCAAAAACGCCGGTCCCGGGCGCGCCCCGGTGGGGGCGCGGCCGTGGACCGGCGAAATGGGGCTCGCTACTTCTTGGAGCCGGCGGCAGCCTTGCCGAAGCGGGCCTCGAAGCGGGCCACACGGCCACCGGTGTCGAGGATCTTCTGCTTGCCCGTGTAGAACGGGTGGCACTCGGAGCAGACCTCGGCCCGGATGGTGCCGGACTCGATGGTGCTGCGGGTGGTGAACGACGCGCCGCAGGTGCAGCTGACCTGCGTCTCGACGTACTCGGGGTGGATCTCGCGCTTCAAGGTGTCTCCTAGGTTCGGGAGGGCGCCGGGTCGCCGCCGCGGGATGCGGGGACGTGAACCGGGGCCGACGTACCAGTCTGCCAGGACTGGGGCCATCTCCCCAAACCGGGGTTCGGTGCGGAGTATTCCCCGCCGCGCCGGCGCACGGCCCCGGCGCCGCTACGAGCCGCTCACGACGCCCTTGGCCTCGCCGGTCGCCGTGCCCTCGGTGGCCGTCCTCGGGATCGGCCGGTCGTTCTTCAGGGCCGTCCAGACCTGGCGGGCCTTGGTCTCCTCGATGATCACGCGGTTGGGGTCGGCCGGGTCGTACCGGACGGGCATGGTGACCATGGTCATGTGCGAGGAGCTGATGCCCTTGAGGCCGTCGGCGAAGGAGATCAGGGAGTTCACCGAGCCGAGGTCGGAGTCGGTGGTGACGGCCTTGGTGGCGGTGTCGGCGAGGTCGTAGAGCTTCTTGGGGCTGGTGAAGACCCCGACGTGCTTGACCTGGTCGATCAGTGCCTTGACGAAGGCCTGCTGGAGCTGGATGCGCCCCAGGTCGGAGCCGTCGCCGACGCCGTGCCGGGTGCGGACGAGGCCCAGTGCCTGCTTCCCGTCGAGGGTGTGGGTGCCCGCGGCGAGGTTCAGGTGGCTGTTGGGGTCGTGGATGGCCCTGGTCGTGGTGACCTGGACGCCGCCGAGGTCGTCGATGAGCTTCTGGAAGCCGCTGAAGTCGACCTCGAGGTAGTGGTCCATCCGGAGGCCGGTGAGCGACTCCACGGTCTTCACCGCGCAGGTCGCGCCGCCGGTGCCGTAGGACTCGTTGAACATCGCGTCGTGCGCGGCCGGGTGCGTGCCGCCCTTGGGGTCGGTGCACTCGGGGCGGTCCACGAGGGTGTCGCGGGGCACGGAGACGACGCTGGCCTTCTTGTGGCCCTCGTACACGTGCACGATCATCGCCGTGTCGGAGCGGGCGCTGCCGTCGTCGGTGCCGCCGCCCAGCTTCTTGTTGCCGCCGGCGCGGGTGTCCGAGCCGAGGACCAGGATGTTCTCGGAGCCGTTGTCCGCCTTGGAGGGCCGGTCGGTGCCGAGGGCCTGGTTGATGTCGACCGTCTTCAGGTTGCCGTTGAGCTTGAGGTACAGGTAGCCGGCACCGGTACCGCCCAGCACCACGATGCCCGCCGCGGTCCAGGCCGTGGCCAGCAGGGCCTTGCGCCGCCCCGTGGGGGGCTTGCGGCGGCGGCCCCCGGCGCCCTTGCGGCGGGTGCTGTCGGTGCGGGACTTCCCCGGTATGCCGGGGTCCGGTGTGCTCTGGGCGGACATGTGCTCCTCAGCTCTCGTATCCGGTCGGATACCCCTTGGTGCCTGGGTCAGGCCCGGCCGGGTCGAAGCCGTACCGCACCATCGTCGCTCTTCACGGTCAGACGAGGTAACCGGGGCAAAGGTTGCACAGCGGCCCACCGGGGTGCTGTGGCGAAGCTCTCGCCGCGCGCGGAGGCCGGGGCCGGGGGCCGGGGGCCCGGGCCCGGGGGCCGGGGCGCGGCCACGGCGAAGGGCCGCCCCCTGGTGGGAGCGGCCCTTCGCTGCCGTACGGTGCGGATCAGTCGCCGTTGCCGGGGGCCGGCGTCGTCTTCTGGATCTGCATCAGGAACTCGACGTTCGACTTGGTCTGCTTCATCTTGTCGAGGAGCAGCTCGATCGCCTGCTGCTGGTCGAGCGCGTGCAGCACCCGGCGCAGCTTCCAGACGATGCCCAGCTCCTCGGAGTTCAGCAGGATCTCCTCCTTGCGGGTGCCGGACGCGTCCACGTCCACCGCCGGGAAGATGCGCTTGTCGGCGAGCTTCCGGTCGAGCTTCAGCTCCATGTTGCCGGTGCCCTTGAACTCCTCGAAGATCACCTCGTCCATGCGGGACCCGGTGTCCACCAGGGCGGTGGCGAGGATGGTCAGCGAGCCGCCGTCCTCGATGTTGCGGGCCGCACCGAAGAAGCGCTTCGGCGGGTAGAGGGCGGTCGAGTCGACACCACCGGACAGGATGCGGCCGGAGGCCGGGGCGGCGAGGTTGTACGCGCGGCCCAGACGGGTGATCGAGTCCAGCAGGACGACCACGTCGTGGCCCAGCTCGACCAGGCGCTTGGCGCGCTCGATGGCCAGCTCGGCGACCGTGGTGTGGTCCTCGGCCGGGCGGTCGAAGGTCGAGGAGATGACCTCGCCCTTGACCGACCGCTGCATGTCGGTGACCTCTTCCGGACGCTCGTCGACCAGGACGACCATCAGGTGGCACTCGGGGTTGTTGTGCGTGATGGCGTTGGCGATCGCCTGCATGATCATGGTCTTGCCGGTCTTCGGCGGGGCCACGATCAGACCGCGCTGGCCCTTGCCGATCGGCGACACGAGGTCGATGATCCGGGTCGTCAGCACGCCCGCCTCGGTCTCCAGACGGAGCCGGTCCTGCGGGTACAGCGGCGTCAGCTTGTTGAACTCCGGCCGTCCGCGGCCGTGTTCGGGCGCCATGCCGTTGACGGAGTCCAGGCGCACCAGCGCGTTGAACTTCTCGCGGCGCTCGCCCTCCTTGGGCTGGCGCACGGCACCGGTGACGTGGTCGCCCTTGCGCAGGCCGTTCTTGCGGACCTGGGCGAGGGAGACGTACACGTCGTTCGGACCGGGCAGGTAGCCGGAGGTCCGGATGAAGGCGTAGTTGTCGAGGATGTCCAGGATGCCGGCGACCGGGATCAGGACGTCGTCCTCGGTGATCTGCGGCTCCTGCACGTCGTCGCGGCCACGGCGGCCACGGCGGTCGCGGTAGCGGCCGCGACGGCCCCGGCGTCCGCCGTCGAAGTCGTCGTCGTCCTGCGGGCCGCTGCTGCGGTCCTGGCGGCCGCCGCCCTGCTGCTGGCTCTGCTGGCGCTGGCCCTGCTGGTCGTCGGCCTTGCCGCCACGGCGGTCACGGTCGCGGTCCCGGTCCCGGTCGCGGTCCCGGTCACGGCCGCGCTCGCGGCGGTCGCGCCGGCGGCCCTCGCCGTCGCCCGCGTCACCCTTGGCGTCGCCCTGCTGCGGCTGCTGCTGGCCCTGGGCCTGCTGCTGGGCGGCCTCGGCCTTCGCGTCGCCCTTCGCCTCGGCGGTGACGGTCTCCGGGCTGCCCGCCTCGGCGGTGGCCCGGCGCCGGCGCCGCTCGACGGGAGCGTCGTCTCCCCCAACGTCTCGGCTTCGCTCGACCAGGGCGGGACCCCCAGCGGGCTGGCCGGGAATCTCGATCTGCTGCTGGGCAGCGGCCTTCTCGGCCGGCGCCTCGGCCGCCTTCTTGCCCGCGGCGCTGTCGTCGCCCGTGCGGGTGCGAGAGGTGGCGCGGCGCTTCGGCTTGGTCTCGGTGGCGTCGCCGGCGGCGGCCGCGGCCTTCGCGGGCGCGGCACCTCCCGCGGCCTGCGCCTCCTTGATGACCTCGATCAGCTGGCCCTTGCGCATCCGCGCGGTGCCCTTGATGCCGAGGCCCGAGGCGACCTGCTGCAGCTCGGCCAGCACCATGCCCTCGAGGCCGGTACCGCGGCGCCGCCGGGAGCCGGCACCGGTAGCAGGCGCGGAGGCGTCCGTGGCGGGCGCGGCAGCGGTCTCCTCGACACGTGCGCCCATCAGATCGGTGGTGTCGCTCACGAAGGGTCCTTCCCTGGAGCGGACGTCGGCCTGTCTGGCTCGGCGACCGGTTGTGCTGTCCGGCTTCGGTCCTTGCTGTGTGGACCGTGCCGGGGCGGTGGTCCGCCAAAGCGGCGGAAGAGATATCTGGTGAGTGGCGCTGCCGCGACGAGCCGTGGCACCCGGTGTCACGTGGCGTGGTAGCACCGTTTCCGGAGCTCCCCCAGAGGGGGGATCCCCACCTGTGGACCGCTCAGCGTCCGCGTACGACGTACTGCCCGGATACGGCGTACGGAACACAGAGTGGCTTGGGGAGCTCCCGGAAGAATGTTGGTCCCGGACTGGGACACGAAGCACCTCGCCATGGTGGGGTCGGGTGCAGACTTGAGATTAACACTACCGGATCCAACAAACATTCCCCCTCTCCACATCCGGCAATCGCGTGTCAGCCCGACAGCGGCAGCACGCAGGCGCCCTGTGCGTCGAGACTCAGCCGGTTGGCGGCCCAGCCGGTCCCCGCGAGCCGTTCCACCTTGTCGGCGGTGCCCGCGTCGGCCAGCGCCATGACCGTCGGTCCGGCGCCGGAGATGACCGCGGGGATGCCGTCCCCGCGCAGCCGCTCCACCAGTGCGGCGCTCTCCGGCATGGCCGGCGCCCGGTACTCCTGGTGGAGGCGGTCCTCGGTGGCGGGCAGCAGCAGCTCGGGGCGCCGGGTGAGGGCCTCGACGAGCAGGGCCGCACGGCCCGCGTTGACGGCCGCGTCGACGTGCGGCACGGTGCGCGGGAGCAGTCCGCGCGCGGTCTCGGTCAGGACGGGTTTCGCGGGCACGAAAACCACCGGAACGATGGAATCGGAGGGCTCCATCCTGATCGCCCGGGCGGCTCCGGCCTCCAGCCACGACAGGGTGAACCCGCCGAGCAGGCAGGCCGCCACGTTGTCCGGGTGGCCCTCGATCTCGGTGGCCAGTTCCAGGAGCGCCGTGTCGTCGAGCCTGGAGTCGCCGCCTATGGTCACGGCGCGGGCGGCGACGATGCCCGCGCAGATGGCGGCGGAGGAGGAACCGAGTCCGCGGCCGTGCGGGATGCGGTTCGCGCAGACGATCTCCAGGCCGCGCGGCTGTCCGCCGAGCACGTCGAACGCGGTGCGCAGCGACCGTACGAGCAGGTGCTTCTCGTCGCGCGGCAGGGTCTCGCTGCCCTCGCCGGCGATGTCGATGTGCAGCCCGGAGTCGGCCACCCGGACCACGACGTCGTCGTAGAGCCCCAGCGCGAGGCCGAAGGCGTCGAAGCCCGGGCCGAGGTTGGCGCTGGTGGCGGGGACGCGCACCCGGACGGCGGCGGCGCGGAACGCTGGACCGGCCATCGCTCGTTGACTCTCCTTGAGCTGCGTGACGGTCGAGTGACATCGACCGGGATTCGACGGACACGTGAGGCCGTGAGGACCCTCGGGGGCCGCACGGACGGCGCGGCACCGCGACATGCGGCGGCATATGCGGTGGGCGGGTTCCTTACAGCCTATCGAAGGAAGGTTCTGTGGCGACATAGGGCGCACAGGAGGCGCACGATGCGTGTCGCGAGCCTTTCCGTGCCCCCTGCCAAGGATCCCCCGGGGGAGGACGCCTTGGGAGGTCGCGGAGTTGCGCGGGCGGGGCGGGCGGCGGGGTGGGGTGGCGGGGCTGGGGCTGGGGCTGGGGCGTGGGGACGGATCGTGGGGCTGGGGGGTGGCACCGGGTGCCTCGGCGGCCCGGCCGTCCGGGCGGGCGGCCGAGCCGTACAGACGGCCGAGCCGTACAGACGGCCGAGCCGTACGGACGGCGGGGCAACGCCCACGTCGGCCGACCCGTACGGACGGCCGGTAGCGCCCACGTCGGCCACGGGGCCGCGTTGAAGACTGCCCGAGCGGTCTCGCTGGGGCGCGGCCGCCGGGGCCCTGGCGTCAGGGACCGACCGCCAGGCACCGGCCGCCGAGCGGCAACCGCCAGGCACCGGCCGTCCGATGACGGCCGGCGGGCGGGACGGCCGAGGGCCGGGGCAGCCGACGGGCGAGGCAGTCGGCAGACCGGACCGCCGTCACGGCGACCGCCGTCGCGCCAGGCTGCCTTCACGGCCGTACGGCCCTGCTGCCCCCTGGCCGACCGGACCACGGCCGACCCGGACCGGACGGCCGGGGCGGCGAGGCCGGTGGAACGGCTGGAACCGTACGGTCTCCGCCCCGGCGCCGTCCGCTTCTCCCCCTGTCCGCCGTCCGCTTCTTCCCCCTGTCCGCCGTCCGGGACCGCAGACAGGGGGAAGAGGGAACCGTCAGGCGAGGCCCAGCCGCTCCGCCGCCGTGGCCGCGTCGACCGGGACGGTGACCGGCTGCGGAGCGCCGGCGACGGCCCAGTCGGGGTCCTTGAGGCCGTTGCCCGTGACGGTGCAGACGATCCGCTGCCCCGGGTCGACCTTGCCCTGCTCGGCGGCCTTCAGCAGACCGGCGACGGACGCGGCCGACGCCGGTTCGACGAAGACACCCTCCTGCGCGGCCAACAGCCGGTAGGCGCGCAGGATCTCACGGTCCGTCACCTCGTCGATGGCGCCGCCGGACTCGTCGCGCGCGGCGAGGGCGTACGTCCAGGAGGCGGGGTTGCCGATCCGGATCGCGGTGGCGATGGTCGACGGGTCCTTGACGACCTCGCCGCGCACGATCGGGGCGCTGCCGGAGGCCTGGAAGCCCCACATGCGCGGCGTCCTCGTGGAGACCGCGTCGGCGGCGTACTCCTTGTAACCCTTCCAGTAGGCGGTGATGTTGCCCGCGTTGCCGACCGGGAGGACGTGGATGTCGGGCGCGTCGCCGAGCATGTCGACGATCTCGAAGGCAGCGGTCTTCTGCCCTTCGATACGCACCGGGTTGACCGAATTGACCAGCGCGACGGGGTAGTTGTCGCTGAGCGCGCGGGCCAGCGTGAGGCAGTCGTCGAAGTTGCCGTCGACCTGGAGGATCTTCGCGCCGTGCACGAGGGCCTGGCCCATCTTGCCGAGCGCGATCTTGCCCTGCGGCACGAGCACGGCGGAGACCATGCCCGCCCGTACGCCGTAGGCGGCGGCGGAGGCCGAGGTGTTGCCGGTGGAGGCGCAGATGACCGCCTTGGCACCTTCCTCCTTGGCCTTGCTGATCGCCATGGTCATGCCGCGGTCCTTGAAGGACCCGGTCGGGTTCGCGCCCTCGACCTTGAGGTGGACCTCGCAGCCGGTGCGCTCGGAGAGCACCTGCGCGGGGACGAGGGGCGTACCGCCCTCGCGGAGCGTCACGACCGGCGTGCTGTCGGACACCGGCAGCCGGTCCCGGTACTCCTCGATGATTCCGCGCCACTGGTGGGTCATTGCTGGTTACTCTCCTTCAACCCGCATGATGCTGGCGACGCCCCGCACGGTGTCGAGGCTGCGCAGCGCCTCGACGGTGCCGGTGAGGGCGGCGTCGGACGCTCGGTGGGTGACGACGACGAGCGATGCCTCGCCGTCCTTGCCCTGCTGGCGAACTGTGTCGATGGACACCCCGTGCTCGGCGAACACGGTGGCGACCTGGGCCAGGACGCCGGGTTTGTCGGCGACGTCCAGGCTGATGTGGTAGCGCGTGACGACGTCGCCCATGGGCGAGACGGGCAGCGCGGCGTACGCGGAGTCGCCGGGGCCGGTGGCGCCGCTGAGCCGGTTGCGGCAGACGGCGACGAGGTCGCCGAGGACGGCGGAGGCGGTGGGCGAGCCGCCGGCGCCGGGCCCGTAGAACATCAGCCGGCCCGCGGCCTCCGACTCCACGAAGACGGCGTTGTACGCGCCGCGCACCGAGGCGAGCGGGTGGCTGAGCGGGATCATCGCGGGGTGCACGCGCGCGGTGACGGAGGCGCCGTCGGCGGCCCGCTCGCAGATGGCGAGCAGTTTGATGGTGCAGCCCATCTCCTTGGCGGAGGCGAAGTCGGCGGCGGTGACCTCTGTCATCCCCTCGCGGTGGACGTCGTCGAGGCGTACGCGGGTGTGGAAGGCGATCCCGGCGAGGATGGCGGCCTTGGCGGCGGCGTCGAAGCCCTCGACGTCGGCGGTCGGGTCGGCCTCGGCGTACCCGAGCGCGGTGGCCTCGTCGAGGGCTTCCTGGTACCCGGCGCCCGTGGAGTCCATCTTGTCGAGGATGAAGTTGGTGGTGCCGTTGACGATGCCGAGCACCCGGTTGACCTTGTCGCCGGCCAGGGACTCGCGCAGCGGCCGGATCAGCGGGATGGCACCGGCGACGGCGGCCTCGTAGTAGAGGTCGCGGCCGTGCTCCTCGGCGGCGGCGTGCAGGGCGGCCCCGTCCTGGGCGAGGAGGGCCTTGTTCGCGGAGACGACGGAGGCGCCGTGCTCGAACGCGGTGGTGATGAGGGCCCGGGCCGGCTCGATGCCGCCGATGACCTCGATGACGACGTCGATGTCGCCGCGTTTGACGAGGGCGGTGGCGTCGGTGGTGATGAGGGCGGGGTCGATGCCCTCGCGCACCTTGGAGGGGCGCCGGACGGCGACCCCGGCGATCTCCACCGGGGCGCCGATCCTGGCCGTGAGGTCGTCGGCGTGCGTCGTCATGATGCGCGCCACCTCTGAGCCGACGACCCCACAGCCCAGCAGCGCCACCTTCAGCGGACGCGTACGCATCATCCGACCTCGTTTCCTCATACCGTCTACGGTGGGACCAGTCTCACTCACCGGACCGGAGTTTCTGTCATTTGTCCGGATCGTGAGACGTTTATTTCATTTTCGCCGGGCCGGGAGACAGGAGATCTTCCGGCGCGGCGGTGCCTGCGTCACCCGACGTCGAGACGCAGGAGATCGTCCTCCGTCTCCCGCCGGACGATGACCCGGGGCTCGCCGTCGGCGACGGCGACAACCGGCGGGCGCAGCGCGTGGTTGTAGTTGCTGGCCATGGACCGGCAGTACGCACCCGTCGCGGGCACGGCGACGAGGTCGCCGGGCGCCAGGTCGGCCGGCAGGAAGGCGTCCTTGACCACGATGTCGCCGCTCTCGCAGTGCTTGCCGACCACCCGCACGAGCATGGGCTCGGCGTCGGAGGTGCGCGAGACGAGGGCCACGCTGTACTCGGCGTCGTAGAGGGCGGTGCGGATGTTGTCCGACATGCCGCCGTCGACGGAGACGTACGTCCGCAGTCCTTCCAGCGGCTTCACGGTGCCGACCTCGTAGAGGGTGAAGGCGGTCGGACCCACGACGGCGCGCCCGGGCTCGACCGAGATGCGGGGCGTGCGCAACCGGGCGGCGTCGCACTCGCGCGTCACGATCTCGGTGAGCGCCTTGGCGATCTCGTGCGGCTCGCGCGGGTCGTCGTCGCTGGTGTAGGCGATGCCGAGACCGCCGCCGAGGTCGATCTCGGGCAGCTCGACGCCGTGCTCGTCACGGATGTCCTTGAGCAGCCCGACCACCCGGTGCGCGGCGACCTCGAAGCCGGACATGTCGAAGATCTGCGACCCGATGTGGCTGTGGATGCCGATCAGCTCCAGACCGTCGAGCTGGAGCGCCCGCCGCACCGCCTCGGCGGCCTGGCCCCCGGCGAGCGGGATGCCGAACTTCTGGTCCTCGTGGGCGGTGGCGATGAACTCGTGCGTGTGCGCCTCGACGCCCACGGTGATCCGGATCTGGACGCGCTGCCGCTTGCCGAGCGACTGCGCGATGTGCGCGACCCGCACGATCTCCTGGAAGGAGTCGAGCACGATCCGTCCGACCCCGGCGCTCACCGCGCGCTCGATCTCGGCCGCGGACTTGTTGTTGCCGTGGAAGGCGATGCGGTCGGCCGGCATCCCGGCGGACAGGGCGGTGGCCAGCTCGGTACCGGAGCAGACGTCGAGGTTGAGTCCCTCCTCGTTCAGCCAGCGCACGACGGCGCGCGACAGGAAGGCCTTGCCGGCGTAGAAGACGTCGGCGTCGTGCCCGAAGGCGGTGCGCCAGGCGCGGGCGCGGGCGCGGAAGTCGGCCTCGTCCATGACGTACGCGGGCGTGCCGAACTCCTCGGCGAGCCGCGTGACGGGTACGCCGCCGACGGTCACCACACCGTCCGCGTCCCGTGTCACGGTCTGCGCCCAGACCTTCGGATCGAGGGTGTTGAGGTCGGCCGGCGGGGCGGCGTAGTGGCCCTCGGGCAGTACATCGGCGTGACGGGGCCCGGCGGGATGTGCGGAACGGCTCATGTCGGTGTGTCTCTCTGCGCTCTCAGAGGTGGTCGGGTGCGTCGATGCCGAGCAGGGACAGGCCGCCGGCCAGCACCGTCCCGGCGGCTTCGGCGAGCGCCAGCCGGGCGCGGTGGGCGGCCGAGGGTTTCTCCTCGCCGCGCGGCAGTACGTCCGGCAGCAGGGGCGGCACGGCCTCGGCGACGGTGACGAGGTGCCGGGCGAGCAGGTCGGGTGTGCGGTTGCGCGCCGCACGGGCGAGGACGCGGGGGTGGTCGGCGAGGGCGGCGAGCAGCGGGCGGGCCGCTGGGGTGCCCGTGGCTCCCGGCTGTGCGGTGAAGCCGAGGCCGGCCGCGTTGCGGCGCAGGGCCCGGGTGCGGGCGTGGGCGTACCGGACGCGGAAGAGGGGGTTGCTCTCGCGCTGGACGAGGTGGTCCGCGCCGGTGCGGGGCCGGTCGTGGCCGGCGGGGTGGAGCAGCGCCCAGCGTCCGGCGTCACGGCCGAGGGCGAGCAGGGCGGGGACCTCGGCCGCGGGGACGGGAACGGGCCGTACGTCGACGCCCGGCCGTCCCGTCCCGGTCTCTGCGTCGACGTCCAGCAGCCCCGTCCCGGACGCCACGTCGACGTCCGGCCGCCCCGTCCCGGCCCCATCGACGCGGACACCGAGCACGGCCTGCCACGGCGCGGGGACGGGGCTCTCGCAGGTGGTGCGCACGAGGGCGCCCTGGGCGCGCAGCAGCCGCGCGAGGACGTCGGCGACGACGAGGGCCCTGGGTTCGGCGGCGCAGTGCAGCTGAACGGCCTGCCCGGCGGCGTCCTGTCCGTACCCGTACCGCCGGCCGCCGCGCAGGATCTCCCCGACCAGCCGGCCGGAGGCGGCATCGGCGCCGGTGTCGCGGAGGCTGATGTTGAGGAACCCGGGCCCGGTGACGACGACACCGCCGATGCCGTCGGCCGTCATGGCCATCAGGTGGTCCCGCAGCACGCCGGCGACGCGCAGCGCGCTCTGCCCGGCGGGCCGGGCGAGCTGGAGCGCGACGCTGGTGGCGTAGTCCCCGCAGCCGCCAGGGCCGGGCGGCTTGACGACGACCCGCTCCGGGAGCGGCACGCTCAGGTCCCCCGCGTCGACAGCACGGCGCACCGCGCACAGCACGGTACGGGAGAGCTCGACGGGGGTCACGGGACAAGCGTAGGGGAGGAGGGGGGTGGGGAGGCGAGCCGGTTTGCGCGGGGTATCGGCATGTGGACGGCGGGATCGTCATGCACGGGCCGCCGGCCTTGTGAGGCACCGGCCGGCCGGGGTGCTACCGGGTACCGCGCCAGGCCCGCCGGGCGTCGCCGCTCCCTCCGGGACCGGCACCCTCCCCGCCGGCCGAACCGGGCTGCTGCCCCCTCCCCCGGCCCTCGACCAACCGCATGACCACCCGGACGAGTTCGGAGGGCTCGAAGGGCTTGGCGAGGAAGGCGTCGACACCGGCGTCGAGCCCGGCGTCGATCTCCCCCTGCGAACAGGCGCTGACGATGGCGAGCGGGAGGTCACGGGTCCGGGGATCGGCCCGCAGCTGCGCGGCGGTCGTGAGCCCGTCGAGCCGGGGCATCACGACGTCGAGGGTGATCACATCGGGCCGCACCTGATGCACGACATCCAGACACTCGGCACCGTCGGCCGCGGTCACGACCTCGAGCCCCTCGAGCTCGAGATTGACCCTGATCAGCTGCCGGATGACCTTGTTGTCGTCCACAACAAGCACCCGGCCGGAAGCCCCTGGCACAACTCGAGAGTAGGTGCCCCCCGGCCACCGCGTCCGGGTTTTCCCCACTTCCACCCCCTGCGGGGGACGCCCCGGTTCCGAGTGGACCGGGCGCCCCTCCCGCCGCCCCCGGAAAACGTTCATGACCACCCCCGGGGAGCTGGTAGTGTTCTACCCGTCGCCGCGCCACAGAGCGCGACGAACCCCGCCCCCGTAGCTCAGGGGATAGAGCAACGGCCTCCGGAGCCGTGTGCGCAGGTTCGAATCCTGCCGGGGGCACCCAATATGAGGTGCCCAAAGACCCCGTCACCAGCGGAAACGCTGAGGCCGGGGTCTTCGCGTATGTGCAGGCGTGTGCAGCGCTGAGCGGCCCTATGTCGGGGTCCGTGGACTATTCGTGGACAGGATCTTGGGACATCGACCCTGGTCAGACCTGGAAACGGCGAAGGCCTCCGGACGGATCCAGGGGCCTGAAGCGTCGTACGGCGCGCGTGGGATCACTCGTACTCGCGCAGCAGCTCTTCGATCTTGCGGTTGGCGATCTCCTGCCGACCGTCGATGCACTTCGCGTAGCGGCTCAGCAGGACCTCGACGCTGTTGCCCGCGCGCTCGGCGACCTCGGTCGCGTCGACGCCGGAGTTGAGCCAGGTCGACAGCGCCGAGTGCCGCAGGTCATACGGACGGGCGGCGAGCGGCGAGGCAACAACGGCCGGCGGAAGAGCCAGCGCGCGAGCCTCCTGCCACACGCGGTAGTACGTGGACGAGCCGACCACTCCCCCGCGCTCGTTCGTGAACAGCCGCCCGTCCTTCGCAGTTCCGAACGTGTAGAGGTGATCTCGGAGGATCGCCACGAGCTGCGGCGGGATCGGCACGGGCCGGACCTCTTCGACGGGCCGGTTCTTGAGTCCGCGATCGTCGTGCGTCTCGCCGGAGTCGGTCCATCGCTTGCCGACGCTGGGGCGGGTGCGATTCAGCAGAGCCGTTCCCCAGCCCGTTTCCGGCAGTTTCAGGTCTGCCTCTTTGAGGCCGACAGCCTCAGCCGGGCGAAGGGCGCCGTAGTACATGCAGGCGAACAAGCCCACAAGTCGCCGGCCGCGCGCACGCCCATATCCGCCGACGTACGAGACCGCAGTCAGCAGAGCACGAGCCTGCTCGGGGTTCGCCACTACTCGGGGATCTACTTCCTTGACCACTTTCGGTTTCTTCCAGCGAACCGCAGTGATCGGATTCTCTTTGAACTCGCCGAGGTCCACCGCGTAGTGCATGGCGTTAACCAGAGTCCGCCGCTTGCGCCGTACGGTTTCTGCCGCAGCCGCCGTTCCGTCGAGCTTGAGCTTCAGGGAGTCCAGGACGGCCCTGCCAACCGCTGCGTCGGCGAGGTCCGAGAGAGGGCGCGATGCCTTAGCCACCCAGTGCAGGGTGTTCGCGATCTCGGTCGGCAACTCGCGGTCGTTCGGACCGGGAACGACGAAAGCCCAGTTACGAAGCGCCTTCCTGACTAGGTCATCGGCCGGCCGCCCAGGACGATCGTCGAGGAGCGCCACGGTGACAGCGGTCAACGACTCGTTGATCCCGTCGCGGGTGTTCGGCGCAGCGTGCGGCCATTTCATGGCGAGGTACTTCAAGGCGAAGGCATACCACGTCATCGTGGGCGCCTTTTCGACCATCGAGTCCGGCAGCCCGGTAGCCGCGTCGAACTCCTCGCCGTCGCGCATTGCACGCAGGAGCTTGGAACGGTAGTTGTCCGCGAGTCCCTTGGTGCGGAACTGTTCGGAGAACACGTTCCCGGAGACGATCCACCTCACGTCATAGGACGGTTTCTTGGTGTTCCTTTTCCGGACGCCCCAGACTTTCACGTCGAGTGACTTCACGCCGCTGCCCTCTCCCGACTGTTCAGCCATGCCGTGAAGTCGCTGCGCCACACCCGCAGTTCACCATTGGGCAGCTTGAAAGCTCGCGGGGCCTGCCCCAATTCTCGCCAGCGGTAGAAGGTCCGGCGTGATACTCCTTTGAGTTCGGCGAGGATTTCCGGAACGGTCATCAGCTCGTCTTTCACGCCAGTTCTCCTTCCAAGGCTTCGCGTGCGGTTTCGCGGTTGAGTTCGATGTCCCGCCGGATGGTGGCGGCGAGGGCGGACTCGCCGGGGGTGTGGCCGTGGCCGGCGTACTGCCAGTCAGCGAGGACGAGGACGGTGTCCGGCTCGCGTTCGTCCAGGCCGAGGGCGGCGCGTTCCTGTGCGGCGCGGAAGTCGGCGCGTACCTGGCGGAGGGCGCCGAGCGTGGTCGAGTAGCGGCGAGACTTGGACGAGAAGTGCCCTCGGAAGCCGAGCATGTGAGCCCAGGCCCACAGGCGCCGGTCCGGGTACAGCTCATCCAGGTCTCGGCACGCGGTGATCAGACGCCGGGCGTGATCGGGGACGCCGTGGCGGTCGAGTTCGGAGAGTTCACCGATGCGCCGGTCCAGGGTGCCGGTGTTCTCGGCCGCCTTGGTGGCGTACTTGGCCACGTAGGAGGCGACCGCCTGTTCGGTGAGGTCGGAGCCGTCTCCGAACGCCTTGATGGGCCGTACGTCGAGCTGTCGGCCCCACTGGAAAGTGCGGGCGGGTTGGTCGCCGGCGGCGGGGACACTGACGCGGCTGTACGAGTGCGCGGCGGCGGCGCGAATGGCGTCGGTGAGCAAGTCGGTGGTGGCCCAGGACGGCGGGGCGGAGTCGGCTCCGTCCGGGCCGTCGAGGCGGATCACGGCATGGAAGTGGACGGCGCCCCGCTTCTGGAACTCGGCAACCTTGCCGTAGGACAGCCGACAGACCTCGGCGAATTCGCGCTGTGTCAGCCCGGCCCGCTTGGCGATCTCACGGCGGAGCCGGTTGATGGTGCGCATCCACAGCTCACCCGCATGGTTGTTGAACAGCACCGCGCCGGCGTAGTCGTACGTGCCCGGATCGAGCGCCGTGCCCAGGGCGGAGTCGTCGGCGGGGTGGCGAGCGCCGCAGCGGCAGGCGCCACGGTCAGGCCGGTTGTGGACCGGACCGAACGAGGGCGCGGTGAAGGTGGCGAATACCCGCGGGTGATCCCGGACGGTGCTGGGGATGTCCTTGTCCGGGTCGCCGGCGAGCCCGGCGCGGATCAGGTGGTAGGTGTCCCCGGCGTAGGTCCAAGCGCAGGCGGGGCAGCGGGAGGCCCGGCGGTTGCCGCAGGCGACACGGAGCCGTCCTCCCGGCTCGTTCTCAGTGCTGTAGCGGTGCAGGGTCTCCCCGGTGACCTTGTCCTTGTGGACGACCCAGCCGCGCAGGTGGATCGGGTCGGCGCAGCCGCCGGTGCGCTTGATCTGGTCCTGCCAGCGGTCGAAGCCGGGGAGCCCGGCCACCCGGAGGAGGTCCCCCAGGGTGACCGGGTCCAGGCCCGCGAAGGTCGCGGTGTCGCTCACGCAGCCACCTCCAGCGCGGCCGGGACGAGGGGCCTCAGGAGCGCGGTGGCGAGCGGCGGGGGTACGGCGTTGCCGATCTGCTCGAACTGCTTGGTGCGTGAGCCGGCCCACGGGTAGGGGGCGGGGAAGCCCTGGAGGACCGCAGCCTCATGGACCGCGAGGCGGCGGATAGGGGTGCCCTCGGAGTCGATCCAGGACACGTCGTTCAGGGCCTTGCCGAACAGCAGCGTCGGGGCGGGCTGGTCGAGGCGGCGGCGGGTGGCGGCCGGGCGGTTGCCGACCTTGAGCAGCCAGGACCGGGCGCGGCCGGTGACCGCCCAGGACGGGCCGGTCGTGGGGAAGGTGCTGCCGCCGGTGGTGTGGTTCCCGCGAGTGACGACGAGAGCGGGCGGGCAGCCCAGGACATCGAGCATGGTCCGCCAGGGCGGGAGCCCGTCACCGAAGAGGTCAGCAGGGGTGCCGCCGTCAGCGTGGGTGGGCTCCGGGGGCGTGGCCGGGCGGGTACGGGAGGCGACCAGGAAGGCGCGGCGGCGGGTCTGGGCAAGGCCGAAGTCAGCAGCGTTGAGAACGCCGGTCCACGTTGAGTAGCCAATGCCCGCCAGGAGGCGGGCGGTGTGCTCGAACAGCGGCAGCACTGCGGGGACTTCCTCCAGGGTGATCCAGTCGGGGCGCAGGTCGAGGGCGTAGCGCAGCGGCTCGACGACCAGCAGGGAGCGCGGGTCGACGCAGGCGGCACGGAGCACGGCGCGGGTGTCCCTCCCGCGGGCGAGGTCGTCAAGAGCCTGGTGGCACAGGGGCAGGTCGGTGTTCCCGGCGCGCAGGCCAGCGGCGCTGAAGGTCTGGCAGGGCGGGGAGCCGATCAGCCCCGTCACCTTCCCGCGGAGAGGAGCGGTGGGGTAGGCGGCGACGTCGGCGCGAATGGTGGTATGTCCGGCGGCGGCGCGGGTGGTGCAGACGGCACGGTCGATCTCGATACCGATGTCGGTCAGGCCGAGGGCGCGCAGTCCCTCGGACCAGCCGCCGGGGCCGGCGAAGAGGTCGAGGACGGTCACTCGGGTCACCTCCCGACGCGGACGAGGGAGGCGCGGAGGGTGTGGCCAGTGCCCTTGCAGGTCGGGCAGTCGACGCGGAGGGTGACGCGGGTGCCGTCGGCGTGACGGGTGCCGGTGTCGATGGCGACGGAGGCGAAGCCGTCGCAGTCGCGGCAGATCGGCAGGTTCGGGTTGCTCTGGGGCATGATGGGCCGTGCCTTTCTGGTCCGTTGGATCGGGAAGGGGAGGCGCCCGGAGCGGTGGAAACTTGGCGGTTGAGGCCGCTCCGGGAGCCGGTCAGCGCCGCTTGGTCTCGGAGGCGAGCAGCGAGCGCAGGACGACGGCGACCGAGGCGCCGGTGATGGCGACCGCCAGGAGCATGGAGACGAGGACGGCGCCGACGACCAAGACGACGGCGGTGCCGCCGCCGACGAGGGCGAGCACGGTGCCGGGGGTGAGCTGGACCACCGGACGGGACGGCGCCGGGGCCGTGGGGGCGGCCGGCGGGGTCTGGAGGCTGGGAAGGACGGCGGTCGGCTCGACGGGGGCTGGCGGGGTGACGTGCCCGGTCGGGGTGGGCATGGTCGGGATCTTCGGGCGGAGCATGTTGAAACTCCCTTCCGGGGGCGTTACTTGATCAGACCGTTGATGGCCGGGGCCAGGACGCTGTCAGCGAGGAGGAAGCCGCCGAGCAGGAGGACGGCGATGAGCCAGGCCGGCGGGCGGACGAGCTTGACGCCGAGGTAGCCGACGACGAGCAGCGCGAACCAAAGGGGAACCTGCATGGCGGTGGACTCCTAGCGGACGCGGCAGCGGTGGGTGCGGGCGGCGAGCTGGGCGGCGGACTGGCTGGAGTAGTCGGCGGACCAGCCGCAATCGTCGGAGGTGCACACGGCGGCGTGCTTGGTCTGGCCGTGGCGGTCGCGGTGGGTGCCGATCTGGACCGGACCGATCTGCATCACGGAGTGGAAGAAGTCGCGCATGGGCATGGCTGAACTCCTTGTCTGTCAGGCGAGTTGGGCGGCGATGGCGTCGGCCATGGGCGCGGGGACGCCGAGGCGGGCGCGCAGGGTGTCGGTGTCGATCGGGGAGCCGGTACGGGCTTCGTGGTCGGCGGCGACCTTGCGCGCGTGAGCGACCAGCGGAGCCGGGACCGCTACCTCGGGCGCGGGTGCGGGAGCCGAAGCGGGAGCGGGGGCCGGGTCAGCGGCAGGTAGCGCCGGGGTGTCGTCAGCAGCGGTGACCGGCTCCTGAGCGGGCTCCGGTTCAGGGGCGGGCTCGGGGGCCGGACTGGTGGCCGGGGCAGGAGCCGCCGTTACCGGTGCGGGATCGCCAGCCGAGTGGGCGAGCAGGGTGCCGCCGAGGAAGGCGAGCGCGGGCCATCCGGCGATGCCGAGGCGGAGCAGCGCGGGCGGGTTGGCCAGGTCGAGGAAGCCGGCGGTGGCGACGTTGGCGCCGAGCGAGGCGAACAGCGCGATCAGGAACCAGCACCAGGCCAGCCGAGACGGGCCGCTGTTGCGCAGCCGACGCCAGGCGGCGACCAGGAGCAGGTCAACCGAGATCGGGTAGGCCCATGCCTTCCACCCGGACTGTCCGGCGGCGGCGGCCAGGTCGTGAAGGTGGGCGAAGGACAGAGCGCCGGCGATCACGGCCTGTACGAGGACGGCGTCCGGGCGGATCGAGCGGGTCATGTCGTCACCTCCCTTTGGGGGTTGGGCCAGGGGCGGGGCGGGGATCGAGGTCCGGCCGCCCCACCCCGGCGGGTTCAGTCGGTGGTGGCTTCGCCGGATCCCCAGCAGGTCAGGCACAGGCCGGTCTGCCGGTCGTCGGTAGCACGGCCCTTACGGGCGCCGACCCGGACGGTTTCGGTGATCTCGCCGGTGCCCTTGCAGTCGGGGCAGGGCTTCGGCCGGGGCTTGCGGCGAGCGGTGGGCTTCTTCGCGGCGGGCACGGTCACCACCCCTCGCTGGGGTACTCGGGGCCCTCGTTCGGGTCGTAGCCGGGCGGGAAGGTGCCGGGCGGCGGCTCGGGCAGCGACGCCGCCAGGCACGGGCCCACGGTGTCGATGAAGTCCTGGTCAGCGCCGATCCTGTCGGCGTACAGGGCTAGGTCGCCGAGCATCACCACGGTGCGGGTGAAGTCCTCGCAGTCGGGGCACATGGCGGGCGGTCTCCCTTCTTCGGGCATGGCTCGGGTAGGGGCCCGGCGCGATGCGGTCGCGCCAACCGTGGAGCGGGAGAAATCAGGCAGTGGCCGGGATGGACTCGACGGCCGGGGCCTCAACCGGCGTCGGGATGGCGAGCGCCGGCCGGAAGGGGGCCAGGGCGGGCAGGTCCGGGGCCAGATCGGCGTACCGGTTGCAGGTGTTCACGGCCTGACGCAGGGAGGTGTGCGGGGCACGGATGCGGGCCCAGCCGCCGGTCGAGTCGCCGGTGATGGCGACACCTGGCATGTTGGTGGGGATCTGGATCGCGGCGAGGACAGCGTCCGGGGCGATGTCGCCGAAGGCCATGTTCGCCGAGGACTCGTCGTTGACGCGGTGGGCGGTACGGCCGGTGAGCTGGGCGCGGAGCATGGTGATGCCCTTGCCGAGTTCGGAGCCGAAGCGCTGCCCGCAGATCTCCAGGTAGATGCCGGCGGCGCGGCCAAGTTGGGCGAGCCGGGCGAGGGCGGTGATGATCCGGTCCCGGCGCTTCTCTTCCTCCTTGGTGGCGAACAGGGCGAGTTCGGCAACCTCATCGACCAGGACCACGATGGGCACCGGGCGGAGGTCTTCCGGCAGGTCCCAGATGTCGGCGGCTATCTCCGCATCTGGCACGTCAGCGGTGATCCGCTGTTCCGCGCGGATGAGCTGGTAGACGTCCTCCATGTGGGACACCAGGGCGTCGAGGAGTTCGGCGGCGGAGTCCTGGTTGTCGGCCAGCGCGGAGAACCGGCGAGCCAGCGGGAACAGCTCCACACCCTGCTTGCAGTCGATCCCGACCAGGGCAACCCGCTGCGGGGCGAGTGCTGCCACGAGGTTGCGCTGATAGACGGACTTGCCGGACTCTGTGGCGCCGAGCGTCAGCGCGTGCGGCACGGCTCGGTAGTCGCGGTAGTGGACCGCACCGTCTTCCCTCAGCGCGACCGGGACCCGCATCGGACGGGTGTCGACCTTGGCCGGCATCTGCACCCGCTTGAGCACGTCGTAGCCGGTCATCCGCACTTCCACGACGCCGGAACGCAGTTCCCGCGAGGTGACGCCGTACATGGCGAACGAGTGCCGCAGCCGGTCACACGAGGCGGCCACGTCGAAGGCGTCCTGACCGGGACGGAGCTTGAGCCGCAGCACCAGCCCGGTCCGGGTCGGCCGCAGACGCAGGATGCGCGGGGCGCGGGTACCGGGAACCGGTCGGTTCGTGGCCCGAGCCAGAGTGAGGCGCCAGCGCGAGGGCGGGACCGTCAGCCCGCAGGCGTCCATCACGGACGCGTACCGGATCAGGACCCGCACCACGGCGAGGGAGACGCCGAAGGTAAGCCAGTACCAGGCGGGGCGCCGCCACCGCAGGAGACCCGCAGCGGCGACGACCAGCACCAGGGCGACCAGGGACCAGGTCATGGTCAGGCCGCCTTCGGCTTCGCAGCGCCGGCGACCAGCGAGGTGACCGCGACCGCCCGGAACGAGATCCCGTGCCGCTTCTGGCCGTTGAACTCGTTCTCCCACGGCCGCGCGATCAGGCCGGTCAGCCCGACCGGGGTGCCCATGGTGAGCTCACCGGTGATGCCCGACTCACCCACGGACACGGTGATGACCTCGGCGTTGCCGTTCATGACGAACAGCAGGTCCAGCGTCACCAGGAACTCGCCGGTCTGAGTGTCGACGGCGCGCGTCTGGGTCTTCCGGTCGGAGTACTTGGGCTGCGGGGGCTGGGCGACCATCAGGGTCGCGCCGTTCGTGTCGACGGGGATCTGACGCATTGTCTGTCTCCTGATTTCGGGAGCCGGAACCGCCTTGTTCGGCAGTGAGATCAGGAGACCGCGAAAGGTGGTGGACACATCACGGTCCGTATGGACGTTTAGGGACGTCTGAGGTATCGTCAAAACGTCCCCGGCACGTCCCAGAGAAGGGCACGTCATGGCGAACGAGCGTCTGCGCGCGACGATTTCGGCGAAGGGCGAGACGATCCAGTCGGTTGCTCAGCACGTCGGCGTAGACCCGAAGAGTGTTGAGCGGTGGATCACCACCGGCCGTACACCACACCGAGGACACCGATGGAAGGCCGCTAGCTTCCTGGGCGTTGACGAGGTGTACCTCTGGCCCTCCGTTGAGAAGCAGACTGAGACGGCCAGCACTTCCGAGCTGATCACGTACTACCCGCACCGAGGCGCGGTTCCCGCGCCGCTGTGGTCATCGCTCATCGAGAAGGCGACAGACCAAGTCGGGATCCTGGTCTATGCAGGCTTGTTCCTCTTCGACAACCACCCGGACCTGCCTGACCTGTTGGCGGAGAAGGCGAAGGCCGGCGCCCAAGTGCGCATCCTGCTGGGCGACCCAGAATCAGAAGCCGTCCGGCAGCGGGGCGAGGAGGAAGGCATCGGCGGCGATCTGGCGGCACGCGCACGGATCACCCGGCGCTACCTCGAGCCGGCGATGACCACGCCAGGTGTTGAGGTTCGACTGCACGACACGATCCTCTACAACTCGGTTTATCGGTTCGACGATGACGTGTTGGTGAACCCACACGTCCTCGGTGCGCCGGCGGGACAGAACCCGGTCCTGCACTTCCGCTACCTCCCCGGTGCCCGCACCTTCCGGCACTACATGCGGAGCTTCGACTGCGCATGGGAGCGAGGACGGCCCGCGTAGCCCATCACTTCAGCACCGAGGCATGCGACGCTAGGTGCATGGCACGAGTCGACTACTTCAACGATCCGAACGCCCCGAAGGCGAACAGCATCGTTCCCTCGGTCACTGCGGTGGTCACGAACGATGCTGGTGAAGTCCTCTTGATCCACAAGACGGACAACGACCTTTGGGCGCTGCCCGGAGGCGGCGTTGATGTTGGAGAGTCAGCGCCCGACGCAGCCGTGCGCGAGACGAAGGAAGAGACCGGGATCGACGTGGAGGTGACCGGCCTAGTCGGCATCTACACGAATCCGGCGCACGTCATGGCGTACGACGACGGCGAAGTCCGGCAGCAGTTCTCCATCTGCTTCCGGGCGCGAATCACGGGCGGCGAAGTACGGACGAGCAGCGAGAGCAAGGAAGTGGCGTTCGTCGCTCCGAGCAAGCTGGACGAGCTGAACATCCACCCGTCCATGCGCATGCGGATCGATCACGGCTTGGCTGGCCGGCCCGCGCCCTACATCGGCTGATCCGCGAGACGCGCGCGCGTACGGTCAACAGCGGCGCCAAGGTACGGCCGAGCTTTGCTGATCGCGGCGTGCACTTCGCTGCCCGGCTCGTACCGAACCAAGATCTCGTCAATCCGCCGGTCAAAGTCGAACGACTGCCCCGCTGGACCAGTGGTCATGTCGGCGAAGATCAACGCGTCCAGGACAGGCGAGTCCTCCCGTTCGTACACGGCCAGTTCAGCAGTCAGACCGCGCTGCTCAGCCTCATACACGGCGCCTGAGTGGTGGGCGACCAACCGCACGAGGCGTGAAGGCGCACCGAGTGTTTCCAGGTAGCGCGCACCGTCGAGCGGGTGGAAACCGGTGTCCCGCAGTTCCGGCGCGTAACCGATGTCGTGGAGCCATGCTGCAGCGACCAGGAGGTCACGGTCATCTTCGGCCACGGCCGGCGAAGCCTCGCGGGCGCGTTGGGCGACAGCTTGGGTGTGCAACCAGCGGTTTCCGAGCGGAGGCAACAGGGACTCAGCCAGTTCGGCCGCACTCTGGGGCGTGTCCAAAGCAGATGACATGGAACGCACGGTAGCGGACCAGACGGACAGACGGACAGCCCTGGTCAGACGCTCCGGATCTTGGCGCGGTGGAAGTTTCTCTACATCATCAAGGCTCGCTTCGCTCGCTGGTCCGGTGGTCTACAGCGCTCTTGGAGCATCGCCAACCCGACCGCCGTGCCCTCCGCCCAAGCGCATCAACGGCCGCGCCCGGCCCCCACGCCACCGCCACCACGATCCGGCCTCTGAAAGGGGAAGACGCAACAGCAGCTCGACCCCAACGACCCGCTACCGGGGCCACCTCGCACCCCTCTCCACCCGGTTGCCTACTTCCGGTAGGTCGGATCAAGACCGAGGGCCGCGCCAAGCGCGGCGGCGCCGGCCGGTCGCCGCCGCGCCGCCTCACCTGTCTTCGCCACCGGCCGCACGGCGCCGCCCGTCCGTCGCCGCACGCAGCGGCCACATTCCAACACGGGCACGAGGACGAGCGGTGATCCCCAACGGTGCAGGTCAAAGACGCTTTGTGTTACCGCAAGAGGCCGGATCGCGGTGGCGGCGGCATGCGGACCGACGCTGCCAGATGCGCGCGGCGTTCGTACGGCCCGCTGATCCACGCACCAGGCCACCGGCCGGAGGGCGGGCGCAGCCATGGCGAGACGGGAACCCCGCTGTGGCTGGGGCGGTCGGCTCCGCGACTTTAGCCAGCCACTTTGGCGCGAGCCTCGAAGATCATGGCCCCAACGTCGTGCTTTACCGGGCAGGTCCACAGACTGCCCGACGCGCCGCAAGCTTACGGGGCCATGATCACTCGCGCCAAAGCAGCTCCCGGCCAAAGTCGCTACGCCGACCTCACGCTGACAGGATGGCCGCGCCGTTGAACCAATTGCTTGTGGCAACCTGCTTGCCCAAGGAGGCCTAGCTGGTACAGAGTGGCCGGCGGGGGGCGTTGTCAGAGGTACCTGATAGCTTCAGACGTCTCCCTCTAGGAGGGCGAGTGGGGGACGGAGTGGATCATGGATGCAAGCGAAGAGGACTACTTCGCCTTTTTCTCACTGACTGGCGACCGATTTGATGCCCCTGGCATGCCTGCCGATACGGCTCGCGAGGTCGGCAATTTCCGCGAAGCCGTACTGAAGGTTGCTCGTGATCTGTGGCTCGAGAGCAACCCTGATAGGCGCCGACTGCCCAACGGATTCAATGAGGCCTTCGACTTGCGCCTTATCGCCGTCACGAGTGGCAGCGCTAGACCTCGCATGGTCCTCCACCGCCCATCAGGAAAAATCAGCGACCAGGACTGGGACGAGTGGTCCGGCATCTATTCGAGAGCCCGTGACGTACTTACGGAATCCCTGCAAGAGATCGCACGGACTCGTCAGACCCCCATTAACTTCTCAGCCGATTCGATGAGGGCAATCCGCCGAGTCGGTTCTAGCCTGCAAGATTCCGAAGCGATTATTCTGGGCGATCCTAAGCAGGATTCTAGGCGAGCCACTGTCGACCTTGCAGTTCGCGAAATCCTCGAGGAGATCGAGGAACTGGTGCCAACGCCGCAGCGAGTTCAGCTTGAGGGAATAATCGTCGAGTATGACGGTTCCACCATGAGCTTTCGACTCAGGACTGCTTCAGGTGTCTCAACGTGCAGGCTAGACCAAACCCGTCACGACCTCGCCGTGGCCGCCAAGGAATTCCTAGCCGCAGATGGCGTTACCGCCCCTGATGTTCAGGTAGAGGGGGAGACTTCCGACCCCACTCAGAAGAGCATCCAGCTCTTCAACGTTACCGGTATTACTGCCGTACGGTCGTGGGAGGAGAAGACACTACTCCTCCAACTTCAAAAGATTCGAGAGCTGACGGATACTTGGCTTGGTCCTGATAGTCAGGCGCCTAGCGATGAGGTCGCCAGCAAAGTTGAGCATCTCATTCCTCGTCTCGCCACGCTCGGAGTCGATGTCGCCATCGTCCCTAATTCGGAGGGGGCGATTGTCTTGGAGTGGCGACGCGGCGATGTCGAAATGAGCGCCGCCGTAGAATCAGATGACCAACTGTTCCTTTGCGCTGACAACACCGTGACGGATGAACTCCAAGAGAAGCAGGTGGAGTTCAACGAGGCAGCACTTGTTCGCTTCCTTGAGAGTGGGAGTATGAATTGACCCAGTCTTCAGAGACCTCCATTCTTCAGGACGTGAACGAGACTCTCCTCCGGCAAGTTCACCCGTCGCAATTCCCCAACGGGTCGCCGTCGAGCGAAGCTTTCGTCCCCTCAGAAAGAGACAAATACTTGCTGTCGACTCTTCGCGAGAGAGTCGGCCCCGCGGAAGCCTACCGACGCTGGACAGAGGACCTGGGGTTTCACTCGGTCGGGACCTACGGGCTGTCAGTCGCCGAGATACAGAACGAGAGCCTCATCGCGATAGACGATGCGGAAGCAACATCTCAGCCCGACCACGCCTCCGTAGATTTCACTTCAGTCCCCTCGAAGGGCCAGAGGAAGCAGATTGGGCGCAGGCTACGGGATGCAGCCGTCGCCAGAGGCTGCCTACACCAGCCATAGGCCCAAGGCTCGCTCGTCGCCGCGACACGACGGGCGTCTAGACGGAGGACGCAGCCGGTACAGGGCAGACCCTCCAACACCGGTTACGAACACGGAAGCCCGCGACATCTGACGACCTGGTCTGAGCCGTGGGCTTCTCAGCTTCGCTGACCAGCCGACCGGCACGCGGGTATTCCCGAGCCGCCCGGGAGGGACCGCCCATGCACTTCCTGCCGGCATCGAGACCCACCCAGGAAGGCTGTGCCAGCGCAGAGTCAGGCTTCTTCAGGAAAGAGCTGGGCCCATCGCTCCATCTCGGTGTCCCGCACCTCGATCTCTATCATTCGGCGATACATTGCCTCAGGAAAGGCCGAAAGGATCGAGTGGGTGTTGCGAGGCGACCAGACGAATACGTCACGCAGGAAGCTCGACACGCTCTCGTTCACCTTGACGATGCACTCGTACTTCCGCTCAAGCGCGCTGGTCAGATCATCGGCCGACATGAGCGACACGTGCGACGCCGCATCGACCATGAGCGCAACTCGTCGGAAGCCGGCATAGGTTGCACTGCTGACGAACTGCTCAAGCCCCTCCCCCGACACGCTCTTTCCACGCACTTCGACTGTCAGCAATGGATCGCCGCCCAAAAGCACTTGGACGTCACCGGGAAAGTCGCGAGAAGGGTCATTGATCCTTCGCGAGACGACCTCGCTATAGACCATGTCAAGGCCAGCCGCAACACAAGCTTGCAGCTTTCGTGGAATGTCGTGGCCGCTCACAACGAAGCTCTGTGTCTCAGCAATTAGGCTTGCCTCGACAATGGCACTACCGACGGCAACGCGCTGCTTTTTGTTCGCCACAGATATACACACTGCCAAGACAGCGACAAGCGCTCGGAACGACTCTTCAGTGGAATAGTCTTCTTCGTCGACCCTAGCAAGGGCACTACTTACTCGGTCCAGATAGGGGCGCGCCTTCGTTTGGACCCTGACGATTTCGCTGTAATGGTCGTAACGGAAGAACGGCTGATTGTTGATCGGCTCACGACCCGTAGCCCCTAGATCAAATCCAAGTTCTACAGACATCGGAACTACTACACCGTGGCAAAGGGTACGCAGAGAGAAGGCGCGATCGTCGTACTTCTCTTTGATGGAGCGTGGGTCAACCCTGTCATCACATGCACGCGCGAGCAATGCTGTCACAAGCGCAGCCGTGTAAGTCCTTGGAGCATCTACCTCGCGCAGCGAAGTAGCCAGAAATATCCAATCTTCGAGGAATACATCATCCGAAGCGGCTGCCTCGTACGCCTTCCTCAGAACCTGTTCCGCCGTGCTCTTCTTTATTGTTATTCCCATTGCCCCCCCATGCCACTCTAGATCAATTCAAGCTGTTCGTGGCCAGCCTGACTAGGAATAGTAGTACCGCGAGAATCAAGATAGCCGAGTTGTTCCATCAAGGCTCGGACGACGACCTTCCCCAACTCCACCGGAACGGCATTACCGATCTGCCGCTGCACCTCGCGCTTCACTCCGGTGAAAACGAACTCATCAGGGAAAGTCATGATCCGCTTCATCTCGGCAACGCGAAACCTACGCGCTCGCTCTTCTCCATTCGCGTTCTTCACGTTCTCCCAGTGAAAAGGTCCGACCCATGGACCTGGCTGAGCCTGCAGCGTCGTAGAAGGGCGGTCGGGGTCCGCCCTCAACAGGAAGGTCCAATAGCGGCTACGCCATTTAAACTCGTTGCGGCCGCCATATCGGTCGGTGTGCCAGAGGTAATTTTGCCCAGGAGGAACTTCCGCAGCGAGTTCGGCGTAGGTTCCCTCGACAACTTCTCCAGCCTCAGGAACGTCCGGCAGTCCGGCAAGCGCCTCGCGAAGACTCGTGAATGGAGTCTTGGTGTGATCAATCACCCGATCCCGCTCCGACTCGCCAGAGTGCGTGGTTTCGGGGAAGTGGAAAGTCTTACCGTCACGTCGCCCCACGACGAATACTCGCCTGCGAAGCTGCGGAACCCCATACTCGGCCGCAAGGAGCACACGGAACGTCGGGTTGTAGCCTGCATCCTTGAGACCCGCAATGAGTCGGTCGAACTGAGCCTGATGGGTCTTGTACGTCAGGCCCTGCACATTTTCCAGGATGAAGGCTTCGGGCTTGCTCTCACGAACCACACGGACGTACTCGTCGAGGAGGGAGGCATTGGGGTCGGCGCTGTTGCGCTTCTCCTCGATCCAGAATCCGGACTTACTGAACGGGGTGCAGGGAGGACCACCGATAACCAGGGTGGGATCGCCGGGCTTCAGCCCGCCGGCTTCCAGCAACTCGGCGGTCGGGATCTTTTGGATATCCCCACACAGCGTCTTGGTGTGTGGGAAGTTGGCCGACAGCGTATCCAGAGCGGTCTGCTCATAGTCAGTGGCAACCGCGACACGTAGCGGAGACCCGGAGCCGTCCTGGACCAGCGGTGGCTCAGCGCAGCTCTCGATGGCGCAGTCGAGGCCGCCAGCCCCGGAGAACAGACTGATCACAGGAAGCTCATGGTTCACCGCGCCACCCTAACGTATCGCAACCTCGGGGGGACCGTGATCGCTACAGTGACCCTAGCCAGCTCGCCACCATCCCCTCTGGCCCTCGTGCGCAGATGGCTACGACACCGGTGTTCGAGCGCACCCGGCAGCCGGGCGGCACACGACCAGCCGTTTCCCGCTCGACTTGCGATGCTCGCCAGCGTCCTAGCGGTATGGACAGCCCAGGCGTGGACTATCTGTGGACGAGCGGTCATATCTGCGGGTTGCTCGGCACCCGTGACCTGCACAGACGATTGGGACACAATCGCCCTCCGGAGCCGTGTGCGCAGGTTCGAATCCTGCCGGGGGCACCTCGAAGAAGGTGCCGAAAGACCCCGTGACCAGCGGAAACGCTGAGTGCGGGGTCTTTGTGTTTGTGCAGGCGGGTACCGCTTCCAGCGGATGTAGGTCGGGGGTTGCGAGGGGCGGCGGGTGGCGGGCTCTTGAGACGTTCCCTGGACCTCGATCCTTCGCGGCCGATCCTGATCGCCAGGGCAACCGCACCTCCCTGGTGGACTGTCTTCCACCCTGCCCTGCTCCCCATACCGAGACCGGTCGGCCGCAGGACCGGACCTCCCCCTGGTTCAGAAGTCCGGGAGACGCGAGGCCGGCCTCTCTTCATCAGCCGGGCGAGTGGCCTCATACTCACGCCGCCAGTCGGAGCCCCGACCCGAGGCGTTGACTACCGGTAGAAAACCGCGACGCCGCCGTGGTGTGAGCAGGCGCCCTGGTGGTGAGCGGCGTACGAGTACGTGCCGTCGTTGCACCGGGCCGTCGCGCCGCCACCGTCGGAGCTGGAGCCGCCCGACGAACCGGAGCCGCCGCTGGACGACGAACCGCCCGACGTCGAACCGTCGTCCCTTCCCGAGTCCTCGGCCGGGGCGTGTGCCGTGACGGTCACCTTGACCTTGACCGTCTTCGTCACCGTCGGCGCGGGCTCCGGCTTCGCCGTCTCCGTCACCGTGGGCGTCGCGGTGACCGTGGCTGTGGCAGTGGCTGTGACCGTCGCCGTCGGCCGCACCTTGTCGTTGGCCACCGGCTTCGTCGCGTTCGGGTCCTGGCCGGCGGCGCCTGCGCTGCCCACGCCGATGATGAACGCCACACCCAGGGCGGGCAGCACGAATCGCTTGCGGGCCCACTTGGGCGCGGGTCGGGGGGCCAGCGGCCCCGGCGGCGGTTGGAACGGCGGTTGAGGCTGGTAGTAGCTCACAGGTCCCCCCTGCTTCAGTACGTGAGGGGTGAAGTTACCTACGGCGACACCTTCGATGTGCGGAATTGGTGAAGGTGGTGATCGGGTTGTGACCTTGCAATCCTCAACTACCGTTCCCGGGGCGCCATCCCGGCCGACGCGAGCCAGCCCCAACCCCCCAGTGACTCGTTCAACTCCACCTGCCCACCGCCCGGGCACACCATCAAGCTCGCAGAGGTGCGAGGGTGGCCCTCGCACCGGCGTCCGTCACAGGCCGCGTTCGTCCATCAGCCGCATCAGGTTGCGCTTGCGCCTCTGGGTGGCGCGCAGATCCGTGACGTATGCCGTGAAGTCGTCCTGCGTGCCGAGGTGGTGGTGGCAGGCGCGGATGCTCAGGAGGAGGGCCACCAGTTCCTCGTAGGCGTGGTTGCCCGTCTGGCGGGTGAGAGGCTCGGCCAGGCGGAGGTAGACCGTGAGGGCGTCGGCGGGACGGGTGGCGCGGGTGCGGTCGGCGAGGGTGCGCCATTGGGCGTCGTGGGCGCCGAACTCCCTCGCCGCCTGCCAGGCCGCGTCGATGTCCTCGTCGTCCAGCAGGACGTCCACCAGCACGGAGCCGCGGTGGGCGTGCGGGCCGTGGGCGGTGTCCGCGCTCAGCAGGGTCAGGGCCTTCTGCCGCTCCGTCGGCCAGCAGCCGGCGGCCTGGGCCGCGGTGCGCAGTTGCCGGTAGGTGAGGAGAGTGCGGCGGGCGGTGAAGTGGTCGCGGCGCAGGGTCACGGCGTCGGTGAGGCGGCCGGCTCGGGTGTAGCGGTCGGTGAGGTGGTCGACGAGGGCGGTGTCGACGGTGGCCAGGTCCGCGGCGTCACGGAGGCCTCGCTCCGCCCACTCCAGGGCTTCGGCCGGGCGGCCGGCGGTGTCGAGTTCGTGGGCGATGAGCAGGTGGGTGTGGCCGTTCGGGGCGAGGTCGGCCGCGTGTACGGCGATCACCGTGTCGACGTCCCTGCCCGCCTTGGCCAGCCGCCGCATCAGGTCCTTCTCCGCCCAGCCGGTGCGGTGGGCCTGCCAGGCCTGGACCGCGTGCCGGCGCAGGGCGTCCATCCCTCGCTCTCCCAGGACGTCCTCGTAGTCCAGCGGGTCGAGGTCCGTCAGGTCGGCCGCGTCGTCGACGGCGTGCGTGACCAGCCAGTGCGCCAGTTCCTCCGGGTCGGGGCGGGCGGCACGGCAGGCGTCGTGGTGGGCCGCGGCGAGGTCGGCGCCGAGCTGTCCGAGCCGTCCGTCGGAGTCGTCGACGTTCTCCGCCGCCGCGGCCAGCAGGCCGATCGCCTCCCCGGCCAGCGCCACCGCTTCCGCGGGGCGACCCGAGCCGGTCAGGTCCCTGATCGCGGACACCGCCTGCCCGGCCTGGGCCGCGTAGGCGCGGGCGTCGGCGTACTCGACGTAGCCGTAGGAAGCGAACGGGCGGATGTCGAACAGCTCGCGCAGACGGGATCTCAGCGCGGCCAGGTCTCCCGCGGCGCTCGCCGCCCGCAGCTCCAGCCGGCGTCGCACGTTCCGGTCCTCGGCGATCTCGTCCCGTACGAGAGTCAGCAGTTCGTCGCGCGAGAGATCGGACAGCCAGGCGTCGAGGGCCCGCGCCCGGTCCCGGGCCGTTCTCCTCTGGCGAGGGAGGTCGGCCTTGCGGGTCATCATGGTCAGGCCCAACGCGACCAGGTGTTTGCAGAAGTTGCCCTCCTGGCCGTAGGGGCAGTCGCACTCCCCCGCGAGGCCGCCGGGGCCGCCGAGGGTCAGTTCCGCCTCGTACCGCTCGGTGCCGCGGACCGACGCTCTGACCCAGTCGTCACCGACCTCGATCCCCGACACGGCGTCCACGTATCCGCGTCCGCGTTCGAAGGAACGTGCCCCGGCCAGTGCCCTCAGTTTCGCCTCGGTGAGAACGACCACGACGTCACCCTAACGGCCGTCGGCCAGGGCGTCGTCCTCCCGCGATTCCCTGCAGGGGCGATTCGTTACCGTGTACCTCGTCCGAACGTACCTTCACGCGAGGGCCTGCCGTCGAATTCCGCCAGAAGATTGTCAATCGGCTTGAAATGGGATAGAAGCTCAGAATTTCCGCGAGCCGCGAGCCGCGAGCCGCGAGCCGCGAGCCGCGAGCCGCGAGCCGCGAGCCGCGAGCCGCGAGCCGGTGGGGGGCGGGGCGGTTTGTTCGGTAGTCGGAGTCAGGGGTGGCTCCGGGTGCCCGTGGGGGACGACGCGCACCGGTGGAGCACGTTTCGCGGGGAGCGGGTCCTGGTCGTCGCCGCCCGTACGGTCACCTCGACGGTGCGGGTGCTGGAGGCGCTGCCCTCGCTCCTTCGGGGCGACGGCCGGGTGGCCGTCGTCTTCGCCTACGACCCCACCTCGGCCTTCAACGACGGGGTCCTCGATCTGCTGAACGGCACCGGGTGCCGGGTCATGCCCTGGGAGCAGTTGGGGGAGATCGGTCCCGATCTCGTTCTCTCCGCCAGCGAGAACATCGACGTGCCGGAGGGCGACTGTCCGGTGCTGGTGCTGCCGCACGGGGTCGGGTTCCAGAAGTTCGTGCCCGATTCACGCAGCGCGCGGGTCAGGCTCTCCGGGGTCGTACCGGACTCCCTGCTGGAGTCGGGGCGTGCCTGGCTGGCGGTGTCGCATCCGACGCAGGAGGAGCAGCTGGTCGCCGACCGCCCCGAGGCCGCCGGGCGGACGCTGCTGGTAGGTGACCCGTGCTTCGACGAGCTGGTCGCGAGCCGGCCGCGCCGGGCCGCGTACCGGGAGGCCCTCGGTGTCGCGGAGGGGCAGAAACTGGTCGTGGTCAGTTCGACGTGGGGGCCCACCTCGCTCCTCGGCACCGACCCCGAACTGCTCCCCCGCCTCCTCGCCCGGCTGCCCTGCGACGAGTACCGGGTCGGTCTGATCACCCACCCCAACGTGCGTTCCGCCCACGGTGCCTGGCAGCTCCGTACGCTGCAGGCCGCCGCCGTGGACGCGGGGCTGCTGCTGGTGCCGCCCGTCCACACCTGGCGGTCCGCGCTCGTCGCCGCGGACGTGCTGGTCGGCGACCACGGGTCGGTGACGCTGTACGGGGCCGCGGCCGGTACGCCGCTGCTGCTGGCCGCGTTCGGCGGTGACGCGGTGCCCGGGACCGCGGTGCACCGGATGGCGGCCCTCGCGCCGCGGCTGGATCCCCGTGGTGACCTGCGCCGACAGGTGGAGGACGTGGTGCGTGAGCACGTCGCGGACCGGTACGCGGCGGTCGCCCGGCAGGCCTTCGCCGAACCGGGGCACGCCCTCGCCCGCCTCCGCACCGCCCTGTACCGGCTGCTGGAACTTCCCGAACCGCCCTCCCCGCCGCCTTCCTCGCTGATGCTTGCGGTGCCCGAGCCGGAGCCGCCCGCCTCGGCCGTCACCTCCTGGCAGGTGATCACCGAGGTCAGCGGTCCGGAGGCGGCTCCCGACGTCACCGTGCGGCGGTTCCCGGCCTCCGTCGGCGCGTACGGGACGGTGCCCTCGGAGACGTCGTCCTGTTTCACCCACCTCGCCTGCGCGGACGACGAACGCGATCACCGGCTCGTCGAGAGCGCTTCGGTAGTCCTACGGCGGCTGCCCGCGCCGTCCTCCGTCTCGGCGCTGGGCTGGATCGGGGAGACGCTGGCCCGGCTGCCCGGCAGCCTCCTCGCGGCTTCGGCCGTGCGCGGGGGCTGCTGTCTGGTCGGGCTCCGGGACGGGCGGGTGGTGGAGGTCTCCGTCACCGGGGCGGCCGCGGATCCCGGGCTGCCGGCCGCGGTCGTGTACGCCCTGCTCCGGGCGGGTCACCCGCTGGACGGAGCAGGTGCCCGGAGCAGTGACGGTGGCCCTGCCGGATGCGGTGTTCCTGCCGGATGCGGTGTCCCTGACGGAGGTGGTGTCCCTGACGGAGGTGGTGTCCCTGCCGGAGGTGAGTCCGGACCCGCACCCGCGTCCAGCCCCGGATTCGATGGCGGCGAAGGCCCCTCCGGAGTCGGCCCCGGCCCGGGACCCGGCCCCGGACTCGGTGGCGGCGAAGGCCCCTCCGGCGTCGGAGCCGGTGTCCAGGTGGTGCTGCGGGTCGGTGACGTGCGGGACGAGGACGTCGTCCTCCGTGTCCGGCCCGGGTACGCCCGGCGCTCGCTGCGCTGACCGCCGTCAGCGGCCGAGGTCCTCCAGGCGTCGCCGCAGGTCCTCCGCCAGGCGGCTGCCGGTCGCCTCGTGGATCGCGACGGCCCGGCTCAGGCACGCGCGGACCAGGTCCTCGCGCCCGCCCGCCCGGCTCGCGAGGTCGGCGAGGTGCACCAGGGCCTGCGCCTCGTAGTGCGTGGCCTGCACCTCCGCCAACTCATCGGCTGCCGACCGGAGTTCGCGGATCGCTTCGTCCGTCTCGCCGAGGTGGCCGTGCACGACGCCGATCGCGGCCGTCACCCGGGCCGCCATGCGCCGGTCGGGCTCCTCGCGGTCCTCCAGCTCGCGCCGGGCCCGGCGCAGGGTGGCCATCGCCTCCGCGTGGTCCCCCGCCGCGTCCTGCGCACAGCCCAGGAAGTACGCGGCGATGGCCGCTCCGCGCGTCTCCCCCGCCCGTTCGTTGAGTTCCAGGGAGCGCCGGTAGGCGTCGGCGGCGCGCGACGGCTCGAAGAGGTCGCGGTAGCGGCCCAGGAACTCCTGCACGGACGCGCGCAGGACCAGGTGGCCGGACGTCTCGGCCAGGGCTACGGCCCGGTCCAGTTCCGCGCCCGCCCGGTCGTTCTCGCCGAGGTCCAGCAGGGGGCGTGACAGCAGGCTGCGCAGCCGCGCCTCGGCCGCCGTGGCCTCGGCGACCTGTCCGGCCGTGTCCGCCGACGCCGCCGCTGCCGCCGCCGCCCAGTTCCAGTGACTCCCGCCATGCCCCGAGGTAGCGGCGGTGGAGGAAGAACGCGGTGAACACCTCGGCCAACTGCCAGGCGAGGGTGTTCAGTTCCTGCCGGACCGCCGCGCGCAGCACCGCCAGGACGGCGGCCCGTTCGGTGTCCAGCCACTCCAGCGGCGGCGGGCCGCCTGCTGCGGCGAAGGGGTCGTCGACGCCGCGCAGCAGGGCGGGCAGGTCGGTGATCCGCAGCCGGTCGCGCCGGAGCGCGCGGTCGGCGCACGCGGTGAGGACGAGGTAGTGGGTGCCCACCCGCTCCGTCAGGGCCCTCTGCTCGGCCGGTGCCTCTTCCCGGGCCGCGCACTCGCGCGCGTGCAGGCGGACCAGGTCGTGCATGCGGAAACGGCCGTCGCCGACGGCCTCCACCAGGCTCGCCCGGGCGAGAGCGCGCAGCAGACGGTTCGCGCCCGCCGTGCCGGTGCCGGCGGCGACGGCCGCCACGCCCGCGTCGAAGACGCCGGTGGGCAGCCATCCCAGCAGGCGGTAGAGCCGGGCCGCGTCCGGGGGCAGCAGCCGGTAGGCGGAGCCGAGCACAGCGGACACCGAGATCTCCTCTCCGCCCGGGTCCGGGCCGTCCAGGGCCAGGCCCGGCAGTCTTCCGGTCTCGTCCGCCAGTTCGGCGGCCAGTTCCGTCATGCTCAGAGCGTCGTCGGTGGCCAGCCGGGCCGCCACGATCTGCAGGGCCACCGGCAGTCCGCCGCACAGCTCGACGAGGCGTTCCGCCGCCTCCGGTTCCGCCTCGACGGCCTCCGCGCCGCAGCGGTCCCTCAGCAACGCCAGACCGCCGTGCGCGTCCAGCGGCCGTACGGAGATCAACCGCGCTCCGTCGAGGGTCAGTTCGCCCAGTCTGCCCTGGCTCGTCACCAGGACCGCGCTGCCCGGGCCCTTGGGGATCAGCGCGCGTACCTGGGCGGGCTGGTCCACGTCGTCCAGTACGAGCAGGATGCGCAGACCCGCCGAGCGCGTACGGAAGAGGTTGGTCCGTTCCGCGAGTGAGCCCGGGATGGCGTCGTCGCCTCCGGGCAGCGACCGCAGGCACATGGCGAGGGCCTCCGAGACGTCCGCGCCGGCCGTCCCGGCGCCGGTTCCGGCACCGGTGCGGGTGCCGGTCCCGGTTCCGTCCCCGGCGCCGCTCCCGGCCCCGTTCGAGGTCCCGTCCCCGGCCCCCGGCGTGGTCCGGCCGGTCTGCCGGGAGGGACCCGTGCGGTCGCGCAGGGCCGCGAAGTCGACGTACAGCTGTCCGTCCGGGAAACGCTCCCGGGCCAGCGACGCCCACCGCCAGGCCGTGGTGGTCTTGCCGACGCCGGGGAGCCCGTTCAGGACGCCTACGCCGATACCGGCGGGCCCCGCCGTGCCTTCCGTGGGCGCGGAACCGCGCGCCCGTCCGCCGAGCACCGCGTCCAGCGCGGCAAGTTCGGCTGTCCGGTTGCTGAACGGGACGGTCACCGGCGGCACTTGATCGGGTGTGAAGGCGGGTGCCGAGGCGGGCAGCGGGGGCGAGGGGACGTTGAAGATGATGCCGCCGTGGATGTGCGAACCCTGGAAGACCGGGCCGTTGTTCACCTCTCCGGTGACGAGGTGGACGAAGGTGTGCGACGCCTCCGGGGCCAGCTCGGACAGCAGTCGTGCCAGTTCCTCGGCGGCCCCGGCGTCCTGCCGGAACACCGCCTCCAGGTGCTGCCGCAGCCTGGCCTGTACGGCGGCCTGGGCGGAGGTGTCACCGGCCGCCCTGGCTCGCTCCAGTTCCGCCCTCGCCGCCCCCAGGTCGTTCTCGGCGGTTCCGGAGCGCCGCGCGCCGCGCCGCCCGAAGAACGCGGCCAGCCCGCTCTTCGCGCGCTCCCACGACTCCGACACCATCAGGCCGACCAGGGTCGTCGCCCCCGACGCGGCAAGTGCCGCCAACTCGGCTTCCACACCGTCCCCTTAGCGATCCAGCGCCCCCGTGAGGCAGTCCGGCACCCACCGTAGAGAGATCCCGTCCGCTTGGACAGCGCGGCTCGCCGTACGCGAGCGGGTGCCCGTCGTAGCGCGGGCCGTCCCGGCACCGCACCCACGTTCCCTGTCGCGCCGTCAACCTCCCCTCGTCAGCCCGCGCACCACCGTCTCCTTGTCTCCCTCCGCGCACCGCCGACCGGCCGCGGCTGCACCGCCTGCGCCCAGGGGCACGCCCTGCGGATGCGGGTGATCTCGCCCCGGGAGCCGGCGCCGAGTTCGGGTGAGCGCGGGTGACGGAGCCCTCCACCATCCTGACGCCGAGGGCCGGCCCCGGGGTGACCGCCCGGCCGGCGCCGCCCTGGGTGGCGAGGGCGACCACACTGCGTTCGGCCGGGGCACGGGCCTCCGGCAACCTCATACGGACTGAGGGGTTCCATAAATAATCGAGTGTTCAGGCGATTTATCCGCGCATGACGTCTGGTGCGGTGCTCGTGCCCGTTCCTAGACTGCCGCTGCTTCTCCGGCCCTGTCCGGGCGGCAGCTCATCACCTGGCCGCGCCGTCCGACCGGCGGCGCTTTGTGAGGGAGGTTCCGATCATGGTCAAGCACTACCTCAAGTACGCCCTGAGCACTCTGTCCGCCGCGATGTTCGCGCACATGGCCTGATCCCGGGCCCCGGCACGCGCCGGGGGCGGGTGGGCGGACGGGGGGCCACGTGCCGCCCATCCGTCCGGACCGGGGCCCGCGGGTGCGAGGTGACGAGTGAAGGCCGCCGGCCCGGTCCCGGGGCGGGGGTCCCGTCCAGGTCCAGGCGTCAGGAGGGCTCCCCTTGTTCGGCACCGCCCTGAGTCAGCTCCGCTACGGCATGGCCGTGCTGCGCAACCGCCCGATCCGGCCGCGTGACCTGGAGCGCATCGCCCGCGACCTGGTCGCCACGCTGGAGGAGTTCGGCGCGCCCGGCGCCGACTCGGCGCTGCTGCCGGGGCAGGCGGGGCAGATCGATCCCGAGGTGCGGCGGACGGTCACCCGGCGCAGTCTGCGGGCCACCGCGCGGGCCGCGGTCCGGTACACCGCCTACTACCGGCACGTGTTCGAGCGAGCCGGACTCGACGCCGACGCCCTCGACCCCTTCGCCGACGGTTCCGGACCCGGCAGCTGGTCCCAGGTCCCGGTCACTTCGAAGAAGGCGCTGCGCGGCATGCCCGGGGCGTTCGTGTCGGCCGCGGCGCGGCCCGCCCTGATGGCCCTCACCACGGGGACCAGCGGAACACCCACGGCCGTGTGGTACTCGCGTGCCGAACTCGACGTCACCATCGCGCTCAGCACCATCTCGGCCGCCCTCGGCATGGGACTGCGTCCGCACCACACCCTCGCCTACGCCGGCTGCTCGCGGGCCACGCTGCCGCTGATCAACGCCGAGGAGTCGACGACACGGGTCGGCGCGTCCTTCGTCCAGTTCGGCACGCTGGCACCCGCCCTGGCCCTGGACCGGCTCGCCGCCCCGCTCGGACTGCCGGGCAAGGCCGGCCAGATCACCCACCTCAGCACCTCGGCCTCCTACCTGTCCGCGCTGGTGCACCGGGCCGAGCGGGACGGCTGGCGGCCCGCGGACTTCGGGCTGCTGAGCATCGGCGTGGGCGGCGAGGTGCTGTCCGGGCCGCTGCGCGAGCGCGCCGAGGCCGTGTTCGGGGCGCCCGTCGGGACCTCGTACCTGATGACCGAGACGCTGCCCTCCGGCGGTACGCCGTGCGGCCAGGGGCATCTGCACCACACCCCCGAGTTCGGGCACCTGGAGGTCCTCGACCCGCTCACCTGGGAGCCGGCCCCGCCCGGCGGCACCGGCGTGATCGTGCACACCCCCTACTTCCCCTACCGGGAGTGCACGCTGCTGCTGCGCTACGCCACCGGCGACCTGGTACGGACACCCTCCACCGCGCCCGCCTGCGAGCTGTCCCACCTGCCCGCCACCTCGGAGATCCTCGGCCGCTGGACCGGGCCGCTCAGCGCCTCCCTGACCACCCGCGCCCTGCTCGACCTCATCGAGGCCGAGCCCGAGGTGCCGCTGCCCGCCCGGTACTCGGTGACCGAACAGCCCGGCGGCGGCGCGCTGTTGCACCTGCTCGTGCCCTCCCTGCCCGCGACCGCGCTGCGGGCCCGGCTGGAGGAGCGCGCGACCGCGGCGGGCCTGCCGCTGGCCGGGCTGGTGCTCTACGACGACCGGTCGGCGATGCCGCCCACCAGCCCGCTCCGCGCCGACCTGCGCGAGCACAGCTTCGAGAGCGTGCCCGCGCCCGGCCGGCCGGGCCGCTCGCCCCGCGCCCCCGCCGTCGCCGCGCACGGCGGGGCCGCGGCGGGCGAGGAAGGAGGGGCCGGCGCGTGAACGGAACCGCCCTGGTGGCACTGAGCTGTTGCGTGGCCGCGCTCATGGCGGTGGCCGGCGGCTATCTGGCCCGGGTCACCGTGCCCAGGCCGCCGGTCGGCGTCTACGCCCCGGCGGACGTCGCCGTGCTCTGCGCCGGGGTGGTCGTGGCCCCGCTGCTGTACGGGGCGTTGCCGGGCGCCTGGGTGTCCGCGCTGTTCGGTCTGGTGCTCTGCGTGGCCGTGCAGTTCACGCTGGCTCCGCTGTGTTCCGGCCGCTGGGCCTGGTGCCTCGCGCTCGCGGCGACCGGCCTGACCGCGGGGGCGGCCGTCGCGGGCACGGCGGCCGGGGTGCGCGCCGGCACCGGCGTGCTGCTGGCGGTGGCGGTGGTGGGCGTGGCGAACCTGTGGGCGCAGAGCGGGATGCGTTCGGCCCAGGTGGCCGCGCTGGCCGCCGTGTTGACCTGCTACGACCTGGTCGCCACCACGCTCACGCACGTCACCGGGGACTTCTTCGAGCAGGTGCGGGGGCGGCCGTTCGCCCCGCTGCTCGCGCTCACCGGCGGCGCGCATCCGGTGGCCGTCGGCCTCGGGGACCTGCTGCTGCTCGTACTGTTCCCGCTGGTGGCGGCGAAGGCGTACGGCCGGGGTGAGGCGCTGCTCGCGGGGGCCGTCGGGGTGGCGGTCACCAGTGCGATCAGCGCGCTGTTCGCCGTGGGCGCGCTCACGGAGGGCTTCCCCCTGCTGACCGCGCTGGGGCCGCTGATCGTGGTGCAGCACCTGGTGTGGTCGCACCGGGCGGGCGGGGAGCGGACCACCGCCGAGTGGCGTGCCGGTGCCGTGGCGCCCGCGCCACGGCCGGGCGCCCTCGGGCCGGACGCCCGGCTGACCGCGGCGGTCGCTCTGACGGCGACCGGCCTGACGGCCGCCGCGGAGGGACTGACCGCCACCGACGACGGAACGGCGGCCGGCGACGGGGAGCTGACGGCCACCGGCGGAGGACCCGCGACCGCCCTCGGAGGAGGACCAGGGATCACCAGCGGAGGACCGGGGGCCGCCGACGAGGGGGTGACGGCCACCGCTTCGGGGCCGGGTGCGGGCGACGGAGGACTGACGGCCATCGGCCCTGTGCTGGAGGGCAGTTGGGTCGTCCTGCGCGACGGCCGTGTCGTCGGGGCCGGCGCCTCCCCCGGCCTGGCCCGTCGCGACGCCCGGGAACGCGGCGAGGAGGCCGGGCCGCTGGTGGCCCGCCTCCTCTGAGGGGCGCCCCGGCCCCGCCGCCGCCCTCGCCTCCGCAGCTGACGTGCCGTAGGTCACACGGCCTCACCTGGCATTCGGCGGCGCGTGCGTGAGCTGGGGCACATGCATGCTCCGTTCCCCGGTCAACTCGACGCGTCTTGGCCGCAATTGCGGGTATTCGTACAGACGTCCTGTTTGGGACCCACGTCTATTTCCGTAGTTTTCCGACTGTTTGTCCCTTTCACTCAGATGGTCCGCCGCACGACACCTCGGGTCACAGGAAGCAGTACGGATATGTCCAATTCATCCGCGATGCCAGAAGTCCCCCTCACCCCGCACACAGTTACCGCCGCCGAGGCCGTCCCCGGCGATCTGATCGCCCTCTCGCGGGACGAGACCGAGCGACGGCAGTGGTGTGTCGTGATGCACACGCTGCCCGAGTCACCGGAGACGATCCGGGTGACCCTGCGGCCGCCGCTCGGCGGCCCCGACCGCGAGGCGGTCCTCGCGCGCGGGCAGGAAGTGGTCGTCGCTGGGCGGCGGGTCGACGTCGCCGCCGTGCCCGCCGTGTCGTCACCGCGGCTGGACGCCGTCGAGTTCCGGGACGGCGACAGCGTCACCCGGCTGCGGGCCGTCGACCCGGAGGGCGTCGAGGTGACGTACCGGCGGCGCTGGGGGCTGTGGCACCGCGACCTCGACGACCGGAACACGCAGCCCGTGTCCGACGACGTCGTACGGGCCTGGGCGGCCGACGCCGACCGGGCCGGGTACGTCGTACGGCACCACGGGCGGCCCGCCCGCGAACCCTCGGCGGCCGGAGCGCGGCGGGTCGTCGTGACCGGCCTGGGCGCCATGACGCCGCTGGGCACCGGGGTGGGCGAGCTGTGGCAGGGGCTGCTCGCCGGGCGTCACGGCATACGGGAACTGGAGGGCGAGGAGTTCGCGGAGCTGCCCGTGCGCACCGCGGGCGTCGTGCCCGTGGATCCGTCCTCCCTGCTGCCCCGCGCCGCCGCCCGGCGGATGAACCGGGCCGCGCAGTTCGCCGTGCTCGCCGCCCGCGAGGCCTGGGGCGACGCCGGGTACGCCGAGGGCGGGACGCGGGAGAGCGGGCTCGACCCGGAGCGGGTCGGCGTCAGCCTCGGCTCCATCCTCGGGGACGCCTCGGTCCTCGTCGGCGGCGACCGCAAGCTGCGCGAGAAGGGGCCGCGCGGTGTGTCCCCGCTCACCACGCCGATGACCGTGCCCTCGCAGGCCGCCTCGCAGGTCTCGCTGGACCTGCACATCACCGGCGAGGCCCGGACCGTGACCAGCGCCTGCGCCTCCGGCACCGAGGCGATCGGACAGGCCGTCGACCGCATACGGTACGGCCGTGTGGACGTCGCCCTGGCCGGGGGCGCCGAGGCCGTCGTCACGCCGGCGATCATGGCGTCCTTCGCCGCCATGCGCGCCCTGTCCGGCCTGGATCCGGCCGACGGCACCTCACCGTCGCGGCCCTTCGCCAAGGACCGCGCCGGGTTCGTCAACGGGGAGGGCGCCGGGGTGCTGGTACTGGAGGCCGAGGAGCACGCCCGCGCCCGGGGCGCCCGGATCTACTGCGAGGCCGCCGGGTGGGGGCTGTCCGCCGACGCGCACCACATGGCGGCGCCCGACCCGTCGGGCGGCGGGGTCGCGCTCGCGCTGCGGCGGGCGGTCCGCGACGCGGGCGGGCACGTCGTGGACGTCGTCCACGTCAACGCGCACGCCACCGCCACCACGGAGGGCGACCTCGCCGAGGCCGGGGCGCTGCGGGCGGTGCTCGGGGCGGGTGGCGTGCCCGTCACCGCGCTCAAGGGACACCTCGGGCACCTGCAGGGCGCTGCGGGCGGCGTCGAGGCCGTCGCCGCCGTGCTCACCCTGCACAACGGCGTCGTACCGCCGACCGTGGGCTGCGCCGAGGTCGACGAGGAGATCGCGCTCGACATCGTCACCGGCACGCCCCGCCCCCTGCCCGGCGACGGCGACCTGGTCCTGAGCAACTCCTTCGGCTTCGGCGGCCACAACGCCGTACTGGCCCTGCGACGGCTGCCCGCGGCACACCGGGCAGGGCGCTGAGCCCTGCGGGCGCCGAACCTTGAGGCTGGGGCACCTCCCGGCCGAAGACCGAGGGGCACGTCCCGGCCGAAGGCTGGAACACCTCCCCGCCGAAGCCTGAGAGGCACCTCACCGGCCGAAGACCGAGGGGCACGTCCCGGCCGAAGACCGAGGGGCATCTCCCGGCCGAAGACCGAGGGGCATCTCCCGAACGAAGACCGAGGGGCACATCCCAGCCGGCGGGGAGGGGTTCTCGGAACACACCTAGGCCGTGCGTTTGCGGGACGCCGTCTTCTTCGCCGGGGTCTTCTTCGCGGCCGACTTGCCGGACGACGCGGTCTTCTTCGGCTGGGCCCGCGTCTGCGACGACTTGGACGCCGTCTTCTTGGCGCCGGAGGCGGTCTTCTTCGCGGAGGAGGCCGTCTTCTTGGCGGCCGTCTTCCCGGACGCCGCCTTCTGCGGAGCGGTGCGGGCCGCCTTGCGGCGCGGGAGGTGTCTGACCTCGGCGTCCCCCTCGCCCTCGCCGTCGGTCTCGGTCTCCTGGCCGCCCTCCCCGGCGGTCTTCGCCCCGTCCTCCTCCTCGCCCCGGGACCGCCTGGCCGCCCGCACGCTGTTCTCCAGGGCCGCCATCAGGTCGAGGACCTTGCCGCCGGGCGCCGGTTCATGGGTCTCGGGGGGTGCCTCGCCGGAGGCCTTCGCGGCGATGACCTCCTCCAGGGCCTCGCGGTACTCGTCGTGCAGGTCCTCCAGGTCGACCTCGCCGAGGGTGTCCATCAGGGCGTCGGCGAGGTCCAGCTCCTTGTCGCGGACCGTGACGTCGGTCTCCGGGGCGACGCCCTGGGGCGCACGGATCTCGTCCGGCCACAGCAGCCCGTGCATGGTGATCACGTCGTCCACCACGCGGAGCATGCCCAGCCGCTCACGCCCGCGCAGGGCGAACTTCGCGATCGCCACCCGCTCGCTGCGCTTGAGCGCCTCGCGCAGCAGGGTGTACGGCTTGGCGGCCGGGGCGCCGCTCGCGGCCAGGTAGTAGGCGTGCTCCATCTGGAGGGGGTCGATCCGGTCGGCCGGGACGAAGGCCACGATGTCGATCGTCCGGGCGGTCGGCAGCGGCAGGTGGGCCAGGTCCTCGTCGGTGATCGGGATGATGGTGCCGTCCGCGTCCTCGTACCCCTTGCCGATCTCGCCCTGGGTGACCTCGCGGTCCTCCAGCTCGCACACCTTGCGGTAGCGGATGCGGCCGCCGTCCTCCGTGTGGATCTGACGGAAGGAGATGGTGTGGTTCTCGGTGGCGTTCACCAGCTTGATCGGGATGCTGACCAGGCCGAACGAGATGGCACCGTTCCAGATGGATCGCACGTGCAGCACCTTCCGGGTCGGATCAGGCGGAGCCTTTTCGTCACGTATGTCCATGTTTCACGTGATAAGCATGCTTTTCTTATCGTATGGCGCCGATCACAGTGGTGGAGGGGCGACGGCTCGCGCTCAGCAACCTGGACAAGGTCCTGTATCCCGCGACCGGGTTCACCAAGGGCGAGGTGCTGCACTACTACGCGACCGTCGCCGACGTGCTGCTCCCCCATCTGCGGGACCGTCCGCTGTCCTTCCTGCGGTACCCGGACGGGCCGGACGGCCAGGTCTTCTTCGCCAAGAACGTGCCGCCCGGTACGCCCGAGTGGGTGACCACGGCCGAGGTGCCGCGCTCGGCGGGGCCGGCCCGGATGGTGCTCGTGCAGGACCTGCCGAGCCTGATGTGGGCCGCGAACCTGGTGACCGAGTTCCACACGCCGCAGTGGGTGATCGCGGCGCCCGAGGAGGCCGACCGGATCGTCTTCGACCTCGATCCGGGACCGCCGGCGACCGTGGTCGACTGCTGCCGGGTGGCGCTGTGGCTGCGGGAGCGGCTGGCCGCGGACGGGATCGAGGCGTACGCGAAGACCTCCGGGTCCAAGGGGCTGCACCTGCTGGCCGCGGTGCGCGGGGCGTCCGGCGAGCGGACCTCGGCGTACGCGAAGGGGCTGGCCGTGGAGGCGGAGAAGGCGATGCCGCGGCTGGTGGTGCACCGGATGACGCGCAGTCTGCGGCCGGGGAAGGTGTTCGTCGACTGGAGCCAGAACGCGGCGCGCAAGACGACGGCGGCGCCCTACACCCTGCGGGCGCGGGCGGAACCCGCGGTGTCGGCACCGGTGACGTGGGAGGAGGTCACCGAGTGCCGCGCACCGGGGCGGCTCGGCTTCCGGGCGGACGACATCGCGCCCCGGATCCAGGACTTCGGCGACCTGCTGGCCCCCCTGCTGGACAGGAAGCGGGCACCCGAGGTGCCGTGACCGGCGGGCGGCCACCGGTCACGGAGGTCAGGGACGACCGTGCGGCGGGCGGGGGCGAGCCGAGGGGTCAGGGGGCCGGCCGACGGCCGGGGAAGTCCGGCGCAGGCGTCCGATCGACGAACGCGGCCGACCGACCCCCCGGCGGACCGGCGAGCGCGGCGCGGCCGGCCGGCGGCCGGGGCGGGAACGGGAACGGGAACGGGCGTAGTTTCCTCCCGTGGGCCGCCGCCGGGTCTACGCCCTCGCCCACGTGCCCCGGTCGCGCGCCATCGCGTGCAGCGCTTCCACGTCCGCCGGTTTCAGCACGCCGCCTCCGCGGGCCAGGTCCGCCAGGTCCGTGTCCCGCAGGATGCGGACGCCGCGCGGCGGGGCCGTGACCCGCAGGTCGGCCGGGCCGGTCAGGGCCAGCAGCGGGTGGACCTCGGCGGTGAGGGCGTGGGAGGCGCGGGCGGCGGCCGCGCGGACGCCGCGCAGCAGGGGCTCCGGCTCGTGGCGGCCCAGCGTGACCGACGGGTCGGCCACCCGCACCCGCTGCTTGCGTGCGTACAGGGAGTGCACGGTGAACAGTCCGCCGGGGCCGATCACCAGGTGGTGGATGCGGTCGCCGCCGGGCAGCGGGACGGAGTGCAGGACGCGCCAGCCGGCGCCCTCCAGGCGGTCGAGCGCCTCCCCCGTCGCCCGTTCCGCCGCGAGCGCCCGGCGGCGCGGGTCCGGGCGGAGGCGGTGGGCGGGGGCCGGGTCGCGTTCGAGGGCGACGAGCAGCGCCTCACCGGGGCGGTTCGGCGCCAGGTCGTCGTCGGGGCGGAGGCTCAGCCGGGCCAGGTCGGCGGGGGTGGGGACGGGCGGCGGGCCCACCGCGACCGGACCGGTGAGGAAGGGGCCCAGCGCCTCCAGCACGGCCTCGCGGTCGTCCTCGGCCGGCAGGTGGACGCGGGCGGCCTCACGGTCGTACCAGGCGAGGACGCGTCCGTCGGCGGCGCGCACGTACAGCCGCTCCTGCCCCTGGTGTCCGCCCGGTACGACGCGCAGGCGGCCCGGACCGGGCGGGCCGGGCAGTCGACGTGGTCCGCTCATGCGCCATCACCCCCGCGACCATGGGAACAGGCGGGGTGCTGCCGGGGCAAGAACACGGCTACCTTTGAGGTGCCGTGGGTGGGGAGTTGGGGAGGCGCGCCGTTGCGGACCCGTGGGAACCAGCCCGACGTACCGGCTCCGGGGAACCCCTGGAGCGAGATCGTGCCCGGCCTGTGGATGGGCGGACACGAGTTCAGGAGCGGCGCCGGAGCGCTGGAGTCCGTCGTCGTGCACGACGAGTTCGACCTGGTGCAGTCGCTGCTCCGGCTCCCGGGGTACGGCCCCGGCCCCGGCGTCACGCACCAGGTGTGGCCGATCCCCGACGGGCCGCTCGACGGGACGCAGCTGGCCGGGGTGATGCGCCTGGCACAGGCCGCCTGCACCGCGCTGGACTCCGGCGGCCGGGTGCTCGTGCGCTGTTACTCCGGATACAACCGCTCGGGCCTCGTCGTCGGCCACGCCCTGATGCTGCGCGGGTACCGGGCCGACGAGGCGATCCGGCTGATCCGCGACCGCCGCTCCCCGTGGGCCCTGCACAACGAGCTGTTCGCCGACTACCTGCGGGCGGGCCTGGCGACGGCCCGGCTGCTGGAGGAGCTGGGGGAGCCGGCCGCCGAGTAGGAGATCCGTTTCTCACCTTCGCCGCGTACGCTCTGCGCACGCCGCCGGGCCGCACCCGCCCGCCCCGGAGGGCGGCAGCTCGTACGTAAAAACGACTTGCCACCGAATAATACGAATTACGAATAAGGTGTACGAGGCCCGCCCGGCCGTGATCCGCCACCCGCCGTCCGCCCTCCGGAGAGCAGTGTTCCGCCAACGTCCCGCCCTCGTGACCGCCGTCGCGGCCCTGCTGCTGGCCACGGCGGCGGGCTGCGGCGACGCGGGCGGACTGCGTGCCGCGGGCACCACCGAGACCGCCGTCAGCCCGGCCCGGCTCTGGCCCTCGCTGCGGCCGGCCGCCAGCCCCGCGTGGCCGTACGACGAGGTGCAGATCGAGACGGTGAAGGGGATCACCGCCCCCGGCGACGACATCCGGGCGGTCGACCCGGTGGCCGTCGTACGGGCCGAGGTCGCCGCGCACCCGGACGACTACAAGGGCGCCAAGGCGCCGTACCGGGACACGGCCGCCCGGCTGGCGGACTGCGGCGCGGGGCCCGGCCGGGGCGGCTGCCCGGTCCTGCGGCCGTACTACCGCGACCTCACCGGCGACGGGCGCGACGACCTGACGCTGGGCTTCCGGCTGTACCCCACCAACCAGACGGCGGTGCGCGTGTACACCTTCGAGGGGCACCGGCTCGTGCAGGTCTTCGCCAACGACGACGCGGTGATCGGCGTGGAGCTGGCCGGGCGCGCCGTGATCATCCGGTCGCCGGCCGGGATCGCCGGGTACGAGTACCGCACGACGTGGACCTGGGACCCGGACCAGCGGGCGATGGTCTTCTCCCGCGACGAGTTCCTGCGCACCGGCCCGCACAAGCCGACGCGGGCCCACACACCGGCGGCCACCGCCGCGCCCTCCCCCGTGCCCCGGCCGACGCCGACCCCCGGCCTGACCCCGTCGGCCGCCTCGTCAGGAGCGGACCCGGCGTCCGGAGCCGATCCGGCAGCCGGAACGGGCCCGGCGTCCGCTTCCGGCCCGTGGGCCGGCTCCGATCCGCAGGCCTCCTCCTCGTCTGTCTCGTCGGCCGCGTCGTCCGCGAGCGGCCGATGACGAGGAGGGTGCCGCTCCCCCGGTGGACCGGGACGCTCGCCGTGAAGGCCGCGGCCTTCATCACGGTGATGTGCTGCGCGCTGGCCGCGCTGCTCGGCATCCTCGTGCACGTCTCGGTGACCGACCAGACCGTCGGTCAGGCCCGCGAGCTGGCGCTGGCCCGGCTGAAGGACGCCACGAGCGCGTTCGAGTCCGGGGACACGCTGCTGCCCGGCGCGGGCGTCGACCCGGAGGGGCTGCCGCCGTCGCTGCGGCGGCTGGCGGCGGACGGGCAGCGCGGCACGGTGGTCGGACGGCACCACGGGCGGCCCACGATGTGGGCGGCCGGCCCCGCCGACCACGGCCGGACGCTGGCCGTCGAGGTCGACTACTCGCAGCAGGCGCACACCATCGCCGGTCTGGACAACGCCATCCTGTGGTCGTCCGGGCTGGCGATCGGGGCGACGCTGCTGGTGGGCGCGTTCGCGGTGACCCGGGTGACCCGGCGGCTGCACGCGACCGCGCTGGTGGCCCGGCGGATCAGCACCGGCGACCTGGACGCGCGGGTGCACGACCCGCTCGCCCGGGACCGCACCCGTCCCCAGGACGAGGTGGCCGCGGTCGCCGCCGCGCTGGACTCGATGGCCGCCTCGCTCCAGGGCAAGCTGATGGCCGAGCAGCGGTTCACCGCGGACGTGGCGCACGAGCTGCGCACCCCGCTGACCGGCCTGCACGCGGCGGCCGAACTGCTGCCGCCGGGCCGTCCGACGGAGCTGGTGCGCGACCGGGTGGCGGCGCTGCGCACGCTCACCGAGGACCTGCTGGAGATCTCCCGGCTGGACACCGGGCGGGAGCGGCCGGCCCTGGACGCCGAGCACCTGAGCACGGTGGTGCGACGGGCGGCGCGCGCGGCGGACGCCACGGCCGGGGACGGCACGCGGGTCAGGGTCGTCCGGGACGTGTACGTCGAGACGGACCGGCGGCGGCTGGAGCGGGTGCTGGGCAACCTGGTGGCCAACGCGCACCGGCACGGCCGGCCGCCGGTGGTGCTGACCGTGGACGGGCCGGCGGTCACCGTCCGCGACCACGGCGACGGCTATCCGGAGTACCTGCTGGAGCACGGGCCGCAGCGCTTCCGCACGGAGGGCGGTGCGACCGGGCACGGACTCGGGCTGACGATCGCACGGGGCCAGGCGGAGGTGCTGGGCGCCCGGCTGGAGTTCGCCAACGCGGCGGACGGCGGCGCGATGGCGACCCTGACCCTGCCGCAGAGCCCGCCGACGACGGCCGAGCCCCCTCCGGAAAGCTCCGGACCACCCCCGCCCGCGGACCGGTCCTGACGGACCGGCACCGGGTTCCTGACGGACCCACCGGCTTCCTGACGGCCTCAGCGCTGGGCTCCCCACGGACCCACCCGGTCCCGTGAGGCCTCACCCTGCGCTCCTCACGGACCCACCGGGTCTCCCGGCGACCTCACCCCTGGGCTCCTGACCCACCCCTGCCGGCTTCCTCGCGGCTCGTCGCGGGCTTCCGCCCGGTTCCTGGCGGCATTTCAGGTGACGTCCTCCCCGCCGCCGCAGCGTGGCGGGACGCCCCCGGCGTCCTCGCTCCTAATGTGGCGGTAAGTCAGATAAGTCCGCCCCGGCGGACTTCGTCGCCCCGCTGGAGGTTGTCCATGTCCCTGCGTTCCCCGCTCGCCCGGCTGGCCGTGACGGCCGCCGCCGGCGCCCTCCTGGCCGCCGCCGTCGCGCCCGCCGCCGCCGAAGCGGACGGCCACGGCGCCCCGGCGGTCACCCCCGGCCCGGGCGGCAGCGCCGCCACCACCCCGGCCGGCCAGGCCCACCCCGCCGCACCGGCCGGCACCGCCACCCCCGCACCGGCCGGCTCCCCCGCCGCCACCCCGGCGCCGAGCGGCACCGGCACCCCGGACGCCGCCACCCGCTTCTACCGGGGCCGCGTCACCGCGCGCGGCGGCCTCGCGCTGCGCTCGCGGCCGGACCGCGGCAGCCGGGTGCTCCGGGTGGCCCGGCAGGGCGAGACCGTGTGGATCTACTGCAAGACGAACGGCTCGGACGTGGGCGGCAACCACCTGTGGTACCTGCTCGCGGACGGCACCTGGGCGTGGGGCTCGGCCCGCTACATCGACAACGTCGGGCCCGCGCCACGCTGGTGCTGACCCACACATCGTCCGATATGCATCTTTTAGGTAGGTTCCGGACATGACCAAGGCCGGAACCACCGGGGGCCCCGGAAGCGCCGGGAGCCCCGGAAGCCCTGGCCCCACCGGAACCACCGTGGCGGCGGGCCCGCCCGCCCCGGGCGCCGCCGTCCGGCTCCCCCGGCGCCGCGGCATCGAACTCGCCCTCATCGTCCTCGCCGTCCTGCTGTCCGTGTACGGCTACTGCGCCGTCGGCCTGGCGAGATCCGGCACCCTTCCGCCCGGCGCCGCCGGTTACGGCGCCGGGCTCGGCGTGCTCGCGCTGCTCGCGCACGGCGCGGTGCGCCTGCGGGCGCCGTACGCCGACCCGCTGCTGCTGCCCATCGGCGTGCTGCTGAACGGGCTCGGCCTGGTGCTGATCTACCGCCTGGACCTGGAGACGCCCGGCGAGGAGGCGGCGCCCGTGCAGCTGGTGTGGTCCACCCTGGGCGTGGCGCTGTTCACCCTGGTCGTGCTCGTGCTGCGCGACCACCGCTGGCTCCAGCGGTACGCGTACGTCTGCGTCGTCGCCGCGCTCGCGCTGCTCACGCTGCCCATCCTCTTCCCCGCCGTGAACGGCGCCCGCATCTGGATCCGGCTCGGCGGCCTCTCCTTCCAGCCGGGAGAGTTCGCGAAGGTGCTCCTCGCGGTGTTCTTCGCCGCCTACCTGGCCGCCAACCGCAGCGCGCTGGCGTACACCGGCCGCCGGGTGTGGCGGGTGCAGCTGCCCACCGGCCGGGTGCTCGGGCCGGTGGTCGCGATCTGGCTGCTGAGCGTGGGCGTGCTGGTGCTGGAGCGGGACCTCGGGACGTCGCTGCTGTTCTTCGGGCTGTTCGTCGTGATGCTGTACATCGCCACCGGCCGCACCGGCTGGATCGCCCTCGGGCTGCTGCTCGCGGTGGCCGGCGCCTTCGCCGTCGGCCGGCTGGAGCCGCACGTGCACAGCCGGGTGGCGGAGTGGCTGCACCCGTTCGCGTCCATCGAGGCCGGTCAGGGCCCCGGCCAGGTCGCCCAGTCGCTGTTCTCGTTCGCGGCGGGCGGGCTGCTCGGCACCGGGCTGGGGCTCGGCCACTCGGTCCTGGTCGGCTTCGCGGTCAAGTCGGACTTCATCCTGGCCACCGCCGGGGAGGAACTGGGCCTGGCGGGCCTCTCGGCGGTCTTCCTGCTGTACGCGCTGCTCGTCGAGCGCGGCTACCGCGCGGGCCTCGCGCTGCGCGACCCCTTCGGCCGGCTCCTGGCGGTGGGGCTGGCCTCCATCGTGGCGCTCCAGGTCTTCGTGATCGCGGGCGGGGTGACCGGCCTGATCCCGCTGACCGGCATGGCGATGCCGTTCCTGGCCCAGGGCGGTTCGTCGGTGGTCACCAACTGGGCGATCGTGGCGCTGCTGATCCGGGTCAGCCATGTCGCGCGGCGGCAGTACGACGGGACGGTGGCGCCGTGAGGGGCGGGCGGGCCGCTCCGGAGGCCGTCCGGTGACCCGGCACATCCGGCACGCGGCCGCCTTCTGCGTGCTGCTGCTGGTGGCGCTGCTGGTGAACACGGCCTGGCTCCAGGTGCTCCAGGGTCCCTCCTACGGCGGCAACCCGGCCAACCGCCGCCCGACCATCGCCCGGTACGAGCAGCCGCGCGGCGAGATCCTGGTCGGCGGCCGGCCGGTCACCGGCTCCCGGGACACCGGCGAGCAGCTCCGCTACGAACGGACGTACGCGGACGGCCCGTTGTACGCGCCGGTCACCGGCTTCGCCTCGCAGCGCTACGGGACGACGTTCCTGGAGCACGCCGAGGACCGGGTGCTGGCGGGCACCGATCCGATGCTGGCCGGGTTCCGGCTGTGGCACGACTTCACCCGGGGCCGGCCCGCGGGCGGCAACGTGGTGACGACCCTGAACGCGGCGGCGCAGCGTGCGGCGTTCGACGGACTGGGCGCGCGCAAGGGCGCGGTCGCGGCGGTCGAACCGGCGACGGGCCGGATCCTGGCGCTGGTGTCCACCCCCTCGTACGACCCCGCGGAGCTGTCCGGCAACGGGCCCGCGGTGGCGGCGGCCTGGGCGCGGCTGAACGACGACCCGGAGAAGCCGATGCTGAACCGCGCGGTGCGGCAGACGTATCCGCCCGGTTCGACGTTCAAGGTGGTGACCGCGGCGGCGGCCCTGGACGCGGGCCTGGTGACGGATCTGGACGCGCCGACCGACTCGCCGGACCCCTACCGGCTGCCCGGCAGCACGACACGCCTGGTCAACGAGGCCGACGACTGCGAGAACGCGTCGCTGCGCCTCGCCTTCGAGTGGTCGTGCAACACGGTGTTCGCCAAGCTCGGCGTGGACGTCGGCGCGCCGGCCATGCGGCAGGCGGCGGAGGGCTTCGGTTTCGACGACCCGGACCTGAAGGTGCCCTTCTCTGTCACGCCGAGCACGTTCGACGCGCCGGCGGACCGGGCGCAGCTGGCGCTGTCGTCGATCGGGCAGTACAACACGCGGGCCACGCCGTTGCAGATGGCGATGGTCGCGGCGGCGGTCGCGAACGGCGGCCAGGTGCGGGTGCCGTACCTGGTGGAGCGGACCACGCGCAGGGGCGGGGACATCGTGTCGGCGGCCGGTTCCCAGCCGGTGCGGCAGGTGATGCGGGCGACGACGGCGGCACGGCTGCGGGAGCTGATGTGCGGCGTGGTGACCGACGGCACCGGCGGGAACGCGGCGATCCCGGGCGCCGTCGTCGGCGGCAAGACCGGCACGGCCCAGCACGGCGTGGGCAACACGGGGACGCCGTACGCCTGGTTCATCTCCTGGGCGCAGGGAGCCGGCGACATGGATCCGCGGGTGGCGGTCGCCGTGGTGGTGGAGGACGCCTCCGCCCGGCGCGGCGACATCAGCGGCGGCGGTACGGCGGCCCCGATCGCGAAGGCGGTCATGGAGGCGGTGCTGCGCGCGCCGGGGACGCCGGTTCCGTAGACGCCGGGTCAACAAGTCCGGCCCAGGGGATTGACGGGCTTGCTGACAGGCAGTCTCATAAGAGGGGAGGAACTGACTCCCCGGTAACCAGCCGATCCAGCCGGCCACATGCCCGTACGACGAGGTGGGACAGCCATGACGACCGTGACGGAAGCCGACGCGCTCGCCGGACTGCGCGACGCGCTCGGACTGCTCAAGGACCGGGAGCAGGTGGCCGAGCGGCTGCTCGACTCTTCCGCCAAGCACTCCTTCGACCCGGACAGGGAACTGGACTGGGACGCGCCCTTCGAGGAGGGCAAGTGGTTCTGGCCGCCGGAGTTGGTGTCGCTGTACGGCACGCCGCTGTGGAAGCGGATGAGCGAGGAGCAGCGGATCCTGCTCTCCCAGCACGAGGCCGCCGCCCTCGCCTCCCTCGGCATCTGGTTCGAACTGATCCTGATGCAGCTGCTCGTCCGGCACATCTACGACAAGTCGGCCACCAGCGCCCACGTCCGGTACGCCCTCACCGAGATCGAGGACGAGTGCCGGCACTCGAAGATGTTCGCCCGCCTGATCACCCGCGGCGGCACCCCCTGGTACCCGGTGAGCCCCGTCCACCAGCACCTCGGCCGGCTCTTCAAGACCATCTCCACCACCCCCGGCTCCTTCACCGCGACCCTGCTCGGCGAGGAGGTGCTCGACTGGATGCAGCGGCTCACCTTCCCCGACGAGCGGATACAGCCGCTGGTCCGCGGGGTCACGCGGATCCACGTCGTGGAGGAGGCCCGCCACGTCCGCTACGCCCGCGAGGAGCTGCGCCGCCAGATGGTGACGGCACCGAGGTGGTCCAAGGAGTTCACCCGGGTCACCTCCGGCGAGTTCGCCCGGGTCTTCTCCATCGCCTTCGTCAACCCCGAGGTGTACACGAACGTGGGGCTGGACAAGCGCGAGGCCATGGCCCAGGTGAAGGCCAGCGGCCACCGGCGCGAGGTCATGCAGAACGGCGCCAGACGGCTGACCGACTTCCTCGACGACATCGGGGTGCTGCGGGGCGTCGGACGGCAGCTGTGGCGGTCCTCGGGGCTGCTGGCGTAGGTCCTGTCGTCACATTCCGGTCGTCGCCCGGAGGGCGGCCCTGCGGCGTCTGGTGCGTGCTCTCGGCGTGCCGGGCGGAAGTCCTCGTACGGGCGTACTCGGGCTTTCGCCCGGTGCGGCGAGAGGGCGTGCCAGGCGTCGCGGGGCAGGCGGGAAGGTGACGACAGGGCCTGTCCCGCCGTGGACGCGCGGTGGCGCGGGAAGGGGCCTGATCGGCACGACCGTGCGGGGCGGCCACCGATTACGCTGCTGGTCATGAGCCCTGCCGCCCCGACCCCCGCCTACCGCCGCCTCAGCGTCGAGGAACGGCGCGCTCAGCTGCTCGAAGCGGCCCTGTCCCTCTTCGCGCACCGGGCGCCCGAGGAGGTCTCGCTGGACGACGTGGCGGAGGCCGCCGGCGTGTCACGGCCGCTGGTGTACCGGTACTTCCCCGGCGGCAAGCAGCAGCTGTACGAGGCCGCGCTGCGCTCCGCCGCCGACGAGCTGCGGCACTGCTTCGACGAGCCGCGCACCGGCCCCCTGCTGCCCCGCCTCGCCCGCGCCCTCGACCGCTACCTGGCCTTCGTCGACCAGCACGACGCCGGGTTCACCGCACTGCTCCAGGGCGGCAGCGTGGTCGAGACGTCCCGCACGACCGCCATCGTGGACGGGGTGCGCCGGGCCGCCGCCGAGCACATCCTCAGCCACCTGCGGGTGAGCGACCCCGGGCCGCGGCTGCGGATGACCGTGCGGATGTGGATCACGGCCGTGGAGGCCGCCTCCCTGATCTGGCTCGACGAGGACAAGCAGCCGCCCGTCGGGGAGCTGCGGGACTGGCTGGTCGAACAGTTCGTGGCCGTGCTGACGGTGACCGCCGCCCGTGACGCGCAGACCGCCGCCCTGGTCCAGGGCCTGACCTCGGCGGATGGCTGACACTGGTGCGGTGAAGAGCGAACAGACCCCGTTCGAGGGCGGCCCCATGGACGGCCGCGTGCTGCCCGTGCTGGTGGGCCCCACCGGCCACCCGCCCAAGACGTACCGCATCCCGGTCCCGGACCCGGCGGGCGGCCCGCCCACCGTGCTCGTCTACCGGCGGGTGCCGCGCGGGCAGAGCAGGAGGCTGGGGCTGCCGCGGGGGTGGAAGTACGAGTTCGACCCGGAGGGGGAGCAGGACGGCCGGCCGAAGTGGCCGTGGTCCCGTCCGGCGCCCCGAAACGGCCCGGAGGGCAAGCCGGGTGACACCGGCGGGTGACCGCGTTGCGCCGGCCGGCGTACAACGGGCACACAAATCGGCTCATACGTCCAATCCTCACGGTGTGGAGCGGAGAGGCCGCCCCGCACCGGAGGTGATGACGTGTCAAAAAGGGCGCTGCGCCTGGTGTGCACGGCGGCGATGGCGGCCCAGGCCGCCCTCGTGCCGGTGACCGCCGGTGCCCAGCCACGGCCGGCCGGCCCCGGGCAGGGGACGGCGGGTCAGTCGCCGGAGCAGCCGGTCCGGCCGCCGTCGGAGCAACCGGTCCGGCCGTCGCCGGGCGGGGCGCCGGGACAGCCGTCCGGCCCCCTGCTCACCCTGCCGGGCACTCAGCCGGACCGTCAGCCGGCCGGCCGGCTGCCGGAACAGCCGTCCGCCGCCGCCCTGCTGACGAACTTCCAGGCGCTGTACCGGCAGGCCGAGCAGGCCACCGAGGCCTACAACGCCGCCGCGCAGCGGCTGGAGCGGCAGCGCGCCGAGACCGACCGGCTGACCGCCGCCCTCGCCCGGGCCCGGGCCGCCCTGCGCGACGGCCGGGCGGCGGCCGGGCGGCTGGCCCGGCAGGAGTACCAGGGCACCAGCGACTTCTCCCCCTACCTGCGGCTGATGCTGGCCCGCGACCCGCAGCACGCGCTGGAGGAGGGCCACGTCATCGGCCAGCTGGCGCGGGAGCGGTCCGAGACGGTGGCCCGGCTGACGGCGAGCGAGAGGAAGGCGGAGGACCTGGCACGCGCCGCCCGCTCCGCGCTCGACGCCCGTCTCGCCCTCGCCCGGCGGCAGCAGCGGGCCCGCGACGACGTCCGCAGCAAGCTGCACGCCATCGAGAAACTGCTCGCCTCGCTCAGCCCGGCGCGGCTGACGGCGCTCGCCGCTGCGGAGGAGGCCGGGATCGCCCGGGCGCAGGACAGGCTCCTGGCCTCGGGCACCCTCGGCGGCGACCGGCCGCCCACCCCGCAGGGCGAGGCGGCGGTGCGCTACGCGGTGGACCAGCTCGGCAAGCCGTACCAGTGGGGCGCGACCGGCCCGGCGGCGTACGACTGCTCGGGCCTGACCTCGCGGGCCTGGGGCCAGGCCGGTACGCCCATCCCGCGCACCAGCCAGGAGCAGTGGGCCGAGCTCGCGCACGTACCGCTGAAGGAGCTGCGGCCCGGCGACCTGGTGGTGTACTTCCCCGAGGCCACGCACGTCGCCCTCTACCTCGGCCACGGCCTGGTGGTGCAGGCGCCCCGGCCGGGCGCGCGGGTGAAGGTGTCACCGCTGGCCGCCAACCCGGTGCTGGGGGCGGTGCGGCCGGACCCGGCCGGGAAGCCCCTGCCGCGCTACACCCCGCCGAGGCTTCCCGCACTCGCCGGGGACCCGGCCGCGGGCGGGCCGGCGACCGTGGGTCCGCCCGCGGGCTTCGGTCCTGGGAAGCCCGCGGTCCTGTAGGAGCCCTGGTGGACCAGTGCTTCCGGCCCGCCCCGGAGGGAAGACCCTAGGCCGCCGGGCCGGCGGCGACCTCGGCCAGGTAGGCCTCCGTCTTCGCCGGCTCGTAGAAGAAGTTCTCGAAGTCGGCCGGGTCGTTGAAGGCGTTGGCGAAACGGTCGGCGACCGGCTGGAATCCGACGCCGGCGCCGAGCAGGTTCAGGACGTGCTCCGGCGGCGGGGCCAGCATGGCGTTCGTCCACTTGGTGACGTGCCGGGCGGTGTTCCAGTAGCGGTCGAACGTCTGCTGCATCCACTCCTCGTCGAACGGCTTGTCACCGTGTTCGAGGATGGAGGCGAGGTAGGCGGCGGCGCACTTGGACGCCGAGTTGGAACCCTGCCCGGTGATCGGGTCGTTGGCCACGACGACGTCCGCGACGCCCAGGACCAGGCCGCCGCCGGGCAGCCGGCCGACCGGCTTGCGCACGGTGGGCGGGTAGCGGCCGGCGAGGGTGCCGCCGGCGTCGGTGAGTTCGACGTGCGCGGTCCGCTCGTACTCCCAGGGCGTGAACCTGCGCATGAGGTCCAGCGTCAGGGCCAGGTGCTGAGCCGGGTCCTTGACGCCCTGGAAGACGTCGAGCGGACCGCCGGGTATGCCCTCCCAGAACAGGATGTCGGCGCGGCCGGAGACGGTGTACGTCGGCATGACGAACAGCTCGCCGACCCCGGGGACCACGTTGCAGCGGACCGCGTCGAACTCCGGGTGCTCCGGGCGCGGGCCCAGGCCGTGCACGTACGCCACCGCCAGCGCGCGCTGCGGCGTGCTGTACGGGGACCGCTCGGCGTCCCGCTCGAACATCGACACCAGCTCGCCCTTGCCCGCCGAGACGAGGACGAGGTCGTAGGCGCGGGAGAAGTAGTCGAGGTCGCCGACGGCCGCGCCGTGGATGACGAGCTGGCCGCCGCGCTGCGCGAAGGTCTCCATCCAGCCGGCCATCTTCACCCGCTGGTCCACCGACTGCGCGTAGCCGTCGAGGCGGCCCACCCAGTCGATCGCGCGCTGGGTGGGGCCCGGGTCGTGGGAGCCGGGGGCGGCGACCGAGACGCCGAGGCCCTCGATCCGGGGGGCCTGGGTCTCCCAGAAGTTCAGCTGCAGGTCACGCTCGTGCTGGAGCGCGGTGTGGAACATGCACTGCGTCGACATGACCCGGCCGGAGCGGATCTCGTCCGCGGTCCGGTTGGACATCAGGGTGACCTCGTACCCGTGTGACTGGAGGCCGAGGGCGAGCTGGAGACCGGACTGGCCGGCCCCCACGACGAGTATCTTGCGCATGCGGGTGGTGCCTCCTACGGCTGTGGGACTGCTCGAAGGATCGTGCTCGGCGGATCGTGCTTGAAGGGAGCGTGCCCGGAGGTTCCGGGCTGCGGGGATCACGCTCGGCGGATCCTTCGGCGGATCGTGCGGCGGCTCATTCGGGGGTCTCCTCGAGTGCGTGGGCCACCAGGGCCAGCAGCGTCTCGACGGCGGAGATCCTGCGCCGCGCGTCCATGATCATGACAGGTATGTGCGCGGGGACGGTGAGCGCCTCCCGGACGTCCTCCGGTTCGAACAGCTCGCTGCCGTCGAAGTGGTTGACCGCCACGACGTACGGCAGCCCGCAGCTCTCGAAGTAGTCCAGCGCCGGGAAGCAGTCCTTCAGCCGCCGGGTGTCGGCCAGCACGACGGCACCGATCGCACCGCGCACCAGGTCGTCCCACATGAACCAGAACCGCTGCTGGCCCGGCGTACCGAACAGGTACAGCACCAGGTCGTCGTCGAGCGTGATCCGGCCGAAGTCCATGGCGACGGTCGTGCTGACCTTGCCCGGGGTGGCGGTCAGGTCGTCGGTCTCGGCGCTCGCCTCGGTCATCAGCGCCTCGGTCTGCAACGGCGTGATCTCCGAGACGGCGGTGACCAGCGTGGTCTTGCCCACGCCGAAGCCGCCGGCCACCACGATCTTCGTGGCGATCGGGGCCCGCGTACGGTCCGTCTGCCAGGGCCGCAGCGACTCGTCCGGCTCGTCGAGCGGGGCGGCGCCGGGGGCGAAGGCGGAGACGGCGGTGGCGGCGACGGCGGAGTCAGAGACGGCGGAGTCCACTCAGCACCCTTTCCAGCAGAGCGCGGTCCGGACGGCCGGTGCCGTGACCGGTCCCGGTTCCGTACACACGGATCTTTCCCTGGTCCGCGAGGTCGCTCAGGAGCACGCGGACCACACCGAGCGGCATCCTCAGCAGCGCGGCGATCTCGGCCACCGTACGCATCCGGCGGCACAGTTCGACGATGGCCCGCATCTCCGGCATGACCCGGGTGGACAGCGGGGCGCTCGTCAGTTCCCTGCGCTCTTCGGCGGGTTCGAGCGCGGCGGTGCTCGCCACGAACGTCTCCACGAGCAGCACGTGCCCGAAACGGGTGCGTCCGCCGGTGAGCGAGTAGGGGCGGACGCGGGCGGGTTTTCGGTCCCCGCCGCGGACCGGTAGCTGCTGCCGGGGCACACCGCTCATCGGGCACTCCCGGCCGACTCGGACTCCAGGGACTTGCGCAGCTCGCTGCGGAGTTCGGGCGTCAGGACGTGTCCGGCGCGGCCCACGAAGAGCGCCATGTGGTACGCCACCACGCTCATGTCGCACTCCGCGGAGCCGTGCACGCCGAGCAGCGAGCCGTCGCTGATCGACATCACGAACAGACTGCCCTCGTCCATCGCGACCATCGTGTGCTTGACCGCACCGGAGTCCATCAGCCTGGCCGCCCCGACGGTGAGGCTGCCGATGCCGGAGACGATGGTGGCGAGGTCGGCGGCGGAGCCGCGCGGCCCGGCGGGGGCCTCGGAGCGGGGCCTGCGGGCCTCACTGTTGCGGCCGGGGTCGGAGGAGAGGAGCAGGAGGCCGTCGGAGGAGACCACGGCGACCGATTCGATGCCGGGCACCTCCTCGACCAGATTGGTCAGCAGCCAGTGCAGGTTGCGGGCCTCACTGCTCAGTCCGAAGGTGGTGGGCGCTGTCAACTGCTTGCCTCCTCGACTGTGCCCCCCGTGGATTGCTCGGCTTGCGTGCGGGTGGCCGGCGTCGGCCGGCGGTTCTGGGCGGTCTGGTCCGCGATCTCCGCCTCCACATCGCGGTAGCCGGCCTGGGCTCCTCGGCGGAAGCCGCCCAGGCGGCGGCGGAGGGCCTCGGCATCCACCGAGCCGGTGCGCTGGCGCGGGGCTTGGGCGGGTGTGGTGATTCTGGGGGTGCGCTTGGGAAGACCCTTGGCGGTCAGGGTCTCTTCGGGCGCCCGAGTGTGCTCGGCGCCGTCCGGGTCCGGTTCCTCGTCACCGGCCGCTCCGGGCGCGGGGGCCGCGTCCGGCGTACGGGCGGGCGCGGGGGCCGCGCCGGGCCAGGGCGCCGGGTCGGCGGCCGGGGCGGGAGCGGAAGCCTCAGCGGGTGCGGGGGCCTGCTCGGATGCGGCCTCCGGCGCGGGCGCCGCTCCCGGCCACGGCGCCGCCGTCCCGGACGCGGGCCTCGCACCGGGCGCGGAGGACCCTCCGGGCAGGGAGGTCCCTCCGTGCGCGGAAACCGTCCCGGTCCCGGACGTCGTCCCGGACGCGGGAGCAAGTCCCGGCCAGGGCGCCGTCCCGGACGCGGAGGCGTCCTGCCGTGCCGGTGCCGCCGGGCCGGGGTGGCGGCGTGCCGTCTCGTGCGCGGCGGTGTCCCGGTCCCGGGCGGGCTCCTCGGGGGCGCCCCGGCCCGCGGCCGGATCCACGGCGGTGTCGCGGTCCGGTTCCCCGGCCGCGCCCCGGCCGCCGGTGGTCCCGGCGGGGGTGTCCCCGTCCGGAGGCGGGGTCGGGAGCAGCAGTTCCATCGTCGTCTCGGACGGGGACTCCTGCGGTGCCGTCCCCTCCGTGCCCTCGGCCGCCTCGGACTCCCGTACCGCCTGCTCCGCCAGGGCGACCAGCGGGTCCGCGCCGCCGTCCTGGGCGCGGGCGTGCAGCACATTGGAGTTGGCCTCGGCGTCGGCGCCGGGCAGGGAGAAGGTGCCGGTGCCGCCCTCGCCGGGGCCGGCCGCCGGGACCGCGGACGCGGGGGCGGGGGCCAGCAGCGGCTGGGGCACCACGACGACGGCCGCCGTGCCGCCCTGCTTCTGCTCGCGCAACTGGACGCGCACGCCGTGCCGGTGACCGAGGCGGGCCACCACGTACAGGCCGAGGCCCAGGTCCTTGGCGTCCTCCTCGCCGTCCTGGTGGTGGGCGGGGTCCGGGCCGGGGTCGGCGAGGCGGGCGTTGAGCCGGGTCAGCCGCTCCCCGTCCACGCCGATGCCCTCGTCCTGGACGGAGATCATGATCTCGCCGTTCTCCAGGAGCCAGCCGGAGACCTCGACGGGCCGGTCGGGCGGTGAGAACGAGGTGGCGTTCTCCATGAGTTCGGCCAGCAGGTGGGAGAGGTCGTCGGCGGCGAAGCCGGCCACGTGCGCGTGCGGGGGCAGCGCGGCGATGCGGACCCGTTCGTAGCGCTCGATCTCGCTGACCGCGGCGCGTACGACGTCGACCAGCGGAACCGGCCCGGCGTGCTGCTGCACGTGCTCGGTACCGGCCAGCACGAGGAGGTTCTCGCTGTGCCGGCGCATCACCGTGGCGAAGTGGTCGAGTTTGAAGAGCGTGGCGAGGCGGTCGGGGTCCTGCTCGCGCTCCTCCAGCCCCTCGATGACGGTGAGCTGCCGCTCGACCAGGCCCAGGGTGCGCAGCGCCAGGTTGACGAAGGTGGAGCCGATGCCGGCACGCAGCCGGTCCAGTCGTGCCGTCGCCTCGGCGAGTTCGGCGCGCAGTTCCTCGCGGGCGTCGGCCATCTTCTGCCGCTGGCCGACCAGGTGCTTGCGGTCGGTCTCCAGGGTGGCGACGCGTTCGGCGAGGGCGGCGGCCTGGGCGTGCAGGGCGTTGACGGACCGGACGACCTGGGCGTACTCGTCGTTGCGGCCGGTGAAGCGGATCGGTTCCTCGGCGGCGAGGTCCTCGGCACCGGCCAGGCGGGCGGAGCCCAGGCGCAGGACGGCCAGCGGCCGGGTGAGGGTGCGGGCCAGGGCGGTGGCGACGCCGACCGCGAGGAGCACGAGGGCACCGAGCAGGGCGATCCGCAGCTCCAGCGCGGTGACGTCGTCGTCGCGGAGTTTCGCCAGGTCCTTGGTGCGGTGGTCGTACAGGGAGGACTCGGCGCCGCGCATCAGGTCGATCCGGGCCGTCAGGGCGGTGTCGGCCTTCTTGGCGCTGGTGGCGAGGTCGGAGTCGGACAGCGTCGGCTGGTCGGTGAGCCTGGCCAGGTAGGCGGTGGCCGAGTTGACCTCGGGACCGGTGACGGTGGAGTCGTAGGAGTCGCGGGCCGCCTCGGGCGCGGTCTCGCGGAACGCGGCGAGCGCGGCGTCGGAGCGGACGCGGGCCTGCTGGGCGGCGGCGCTGAGGGCGTCACGCAGCTTGGTGTCGGCCTTGGAGGAGCTGGTCGTCTCGGCAGGCAGGCCGGTGACCGGGTCGTAGGCGGTCCGCGTGGTGTACGGCACGTTCAGGGCGGCGGTCAGCAGGCCGCGGGCGGCGGCGGCCTGCTGGACGGCGGTGTCCAGTTCGGCGAGGGCGTGCGCACCGGAGCCGGCCCGCGGGGGCGTCTGCTCGGCCAGTTGTCCGGCGAGCCGGTGCAGTTCGGCGATGGTGGCGGAGTACGCCTGGTGGGCCTGGAGGGCGCTGCTCTGGCCGGTGAGCGCCGAGCGGCGCACGGCGGCGATGCCGTCGAGGTCGGTGCGCAGCCAGGCGGGCGTGCCGGGGTCGGTGCGCAGCTCGTCGACCTGGCGGTCCACGCGGGTGCTGCGCTGCTCGGAGGGCGCCTTGGACTTGGGGCGGCCGGCGGCGACGTAGGAGGTGACCTCGTCGCGTTCGTCGGCGAGGGAGTGGGCGAGGGCGAGGGCGTCCTGGGTCTGTCCGGCGAGGGTGACCAGGTCCTGCGAGTCGCTCAGCCGGCCGGATGCGTCGATCACGCCGAGCGCGCCGGCGCCGGCCACGACGGCGGCCACGACGGCGACGGAGACGACGAGGCGGTTGCGTACGTGCGTGGGGCGGCCCTTGCCCACCGGGGCGGCGGTGGGGACGGCGGAGGGTGTGCCGGTCGTCCGCTCGGGTCCCTTCGCGGTGGCCGTCTGCTTGCCTGTGCGCCGAGGCCGCTTCTTCTGCACCGGTGCTCGCATTCCTGTACTCGTGTACTCATGGGCCCGGGTGGCGCCTCGTCAGCTGGTGCGACTGGTGCGTCCACCCTCCCCCGGGCTCCCGCCGTCCGTGTGGCGCGAGCAGGGGGCCTGCATCGGTCTCCGACCCTCCCAGTGCCGGTGGGCAGTGGTCCCGCATCGTCCGACCGGCCACCCGAAGGAGTGAACATCGGAGGGGAGTTGGCGGGCAAGTTCCTCCGGCGCGTGCCAGGGTGCCGTCCGGCGGGCCGGTTGGACGTCGGCGGCAGGCTTTGGCAGGATTCGCCGCCACGCCTTCCCGGAGTGCTCCAATCCGCCTCAAATCAGGCGCCTGACCTGCGACCCTGCGTCAATTCCAAGGCGAATGGCCTCCTTTGGCGGATCATGTGAAGGCCTGGTGCAGACTGGCCGGATGCGAACTGAGGTTGTTTCGGAGCCGGGTCTGCCGGATCACCCGAACGAGGACTTCGCCGCCTTCGCCCTGCCCGCCGACGGGCAGGGCGGGTGCCTGGTCGTCCTGGACGGGGTGACCCCGCCGCGGGAGACGGGGTGTCTGCATTCGGTCCCCTGGTACACCTCCCGGCTCGGCGGCGGGCTGCTGGAACTGACCGTTTCGCGGCGAGATCTGACACTTGCGCAGGCCCTCGCGCGCACCATCCACGGCACCGCGGAAGCTCACGCGCTCACCTGTGACCTTTCTCACCCCCGCACGCCGCAGGCAACCGTGGTGGCCGTACGGTGGTCCGCCGGTTCGGTCGAGTACCTGGTCCTGTCCGACTCGGCGCTCCTGCTGGAGTCGCCCGACGGCCTGGTCACCCCGGTCCTGGACGACCGGCTGGCGCGGCTGCCGCGCGCCGCGCTGGCGACGGACGCGCTGGTCGACGCCACCCTGCGCAACAAGGAGGGCGGCTTCTTCACCGCCGCGGCCGACCCCTCGGTGGCGGAGCGTGCGGTGACGGGCACCGTGCCGCGCTCCCGGGTCCGGGCCCTGGCGGCGCTCACCGACGGGGCGGCACGCTGGGTGGAGAAGTTCGGCGAGGGCGACTGGGCCCAGTGCTTCGCCCTCCTGCGCAAGGAGGGGCCGCGAGCCCTGGTGGACCGCGTACGCCTGCTGGAACACGCCGACCGCGAGGAGCGGACACGTCTCGGCCGCAGCAAGACCCACGACGACGCGACGGCGGCGTTCGCGGAGCTGTGAGGGGGCGCGGCCCGTCGGCCGGTGGGGGCACGGAGCCCCGGGGTGCGGGCGGCGCCGGGCGTTGCCGACGCGCCGCGTCCGGTCGTCGTCATCCCGCCGGGCGCTCACGGCGCAGGGCCGGCGATGTCACTTCGCCGTGCCACTCACGGGACGGCGCGGACGGCGCCAGGCGCTGCCAACCCTGCCGCGTCACTCGCGGCCGGGACCGCCGGCCTCACCCGGTCGTGCCCCCCGCCGCCCGGAACCGGCCTCACCCGGTCGTGCCACTCGCCGCGCGAGATCGTGTCACCCCCGCCGTGTCAGCTCTCGTGTTTCTCCATGACGCCGTTCAGCTCGTGCAGCAGGCGGGCCAGTTCGGCGACCTCGCGGCGGTCCCAGTGGTCGAGCTGTCTGACGTAACGCCCCCGCCGGGCATCGCGCACCTTGCCGACCCGGCGGCGGCCGTCGTCGGTGAGCGCGATCAGCCAGGCGCGCCCGTCCGCGGGGTCCGGCTCGCGCGCGACGAGCCCCAGCTCCTCCAGGGCGCGCAACTGACGGGACATCGTGGCCTTGCCGACGCCGATGTACGCGGCGAGTGCCGTCGCGCGCTGGCTGCCGCACTCGTCGAGCCGGACCAGCAGTCCGTACGCCGAGGACTCCAGTTCCGGGTGCACCTCACGGGCCATCTCTGCCTGGCTGGCCCGGGCGCGCCGCAGCAGTACGGTCATCTCCCGTTCCAGGGAGAGGAACTCGCGGTCCACACCACCGGGCGCCGCGGTGCCGGGCTCGGCGGCCCGATGCCCGCCCTTTGCGTCTTCGTGCACGTCAACCCCTGCCTGGAGTGTCGCCGGTCCTGAAAGTTTCCGCCGTTCGCCGCCATCGCCGCAGCTTGGTCAGTATTTCGCAGGCGTAGACCAACGGCGGACTCCGGGCCCCCTTCCCAGAGCTGTTCTACGTGCGTAGCGTCTTGCCCAGGCACTGAATGGCATGCCCACGCCATCGGACTTCCCGGCGGGTCTCCCCAGGCCCGCGCTCCCCTCGTGCGACCGTGGGCCATGCCCGCGTTTCCCCCCACCGAGCACCACCGAACTTCGGAGGCACGTGATGCCCGTGCACAGATCCGGAACGGCCCGCATGCGGCGGCTGACCGCCGCGGGAGTCCTGCTCGCGGCGTTCTCCTTCTTCCTCACCAGCCCCTCCTCGGCCGGCACCGGCGCCGGCAGCGGTGCCGCCGACGGCACCACGCCCGCCCGCGGCTCCGCCTACATGGGCATGGGCGTCGCGGCGCACGACGGCCGCAGCGGCACGCCCACGACGGACTCCGCCACCCAGACCGAGGGCGTCGACGTCAGCGGCTACCAGGGCAACGTGGCCTGGTCCACCCTGTGGAACAGCGGGGTGCGCTGGGCGTACACGAAGGCGACCGAGGGGACGTACTACACGAACCCCTCCTTCACCCAGCAGTACAACGGCTCCTACAACATCGGGATGATCCGCGGCTCGTACCACTTCGCCACCCCGGACACCACCAGCGGCGCGACCCAGGCCAACTACTTCGTCGACCACGGCGGCGGCTGGTCCAAGGACGGCAAGACCCTGCCGGGCGCCCTCGACATCGAGTGGAACCCCTACGGCGCCGCCTGCTACGGCAAGTCCACGAGCGCGATGGTCAGCTGGATCGCCGACTTCCTCAACACCTACAAGGCGCGCACCGGCCGTGACGCCGTGATCTACACGGCCACCAGCTGGTGGACCCAGTGCACCGGCAACTACGGCGGCTTCGCCACCAAGAACCCGCTGTGGATCGCCCGGTACGCCTCGACGGTGGGGACGCTCCCGGCCGGCTGGAGCTACTACACGATGTGGCAGTACACCTCGTCCGGCCCGACCGTCGGTGACCACGACAAGTTCAACGGCGCGCTGGACCGGGTGCAGGCCCTGGCCAACGGCTGAGCCGCGGCCGGCGGCCCACCCGCCCCCGTACGCGGGCAGACGTACACGGCACGGTGAAGGCCCGGGCCTCCCTCACGGGACCCGGGCCTTCACCCTGCCCGGCAGCGTCCGTCACGCCGCTGCCGGGACCTCCGCCTCCGCGCCGTTCACGGCCGGTGCGAGGGCCAGTTCCAGGACCTGGCGGACGTCGGTGACGGCGTGGACGTCGAGCTTGTCCAGCACCTCCGCGGGGACGTCGTCCAGGTCGGGTTCGTTGCGCTTGGGGATGATCACGGTGGTCACGCCCGCCCGGTGCGCGGCGAGCAGCTTCTGCTTGACGCCGCCGATGGGCAGCACGCGCCCGGTCAGCGACACCTCACCGGTCATCGCCACGTCCGTGCGGACCAGCCGGCCGGACAGGAGCGAGGCCAGGGCGGTGGTCATCGTGACGCCCGCGCTCGGGCCGTCCTTCGGCACCGCGCCCGCCGGGAAGTGGATGTGCACGCCCCGGTCCTTCAGATCGCCCACCGGCAGTTCCAGCTCGGCGCCGTGGCTGCGCAGGAAGCTGAGCGCGATCTGCGCGGACTCCTTCATCACGTCACCGAGCTGACCGGTCAGGGTCAGGCCCGCCGCGCCCGTCTCGGGGTCCGCGAGGGACGCCTCGACGTACAGCACGTCGCCGCCCGCGCCGGTGACCGCGAGGCCGGTGGCCACCCCCGGCACGGCCGTCCGCCGCTCGGCCGGGTCCTGGGCGGACTCCGGCACGTGGTGCGGCCGGCCGATCAGGCTTTGCAGATCGCCCTCGGTGACGGTGAACGGCAGCTCCCGCTCCCCCAGCTCGTGCTGGGCCGCCACCTTGCGCAGCAGCCGCGCGACGGACCGCTCCAGGGTGCGCACCCCGGCCTCGCGGGTGTACTCGCCCGCGAGCTTGCGCAGCGCGCCCTCCTCGATCGTGACCTCCTCCCCGTCGAGACCGGCCCGCTCCAGCTGGCGCGGGAGCAGGTGGTCGCGGGCGATGACGATCTTCTCGTCCTCGGTGTAGCCGTCCAGCCGCACGATCTCCATACGGTCGGCGAGGGCCTCCGGGATCGCCTCCAGGACGTTGGCGGTGGCCAGGAAGACGACGTCCGACAGGTCCAGCTCTACCTCCAGGTAGTGGTCCCGGAAGGTGTGGTTCTGCGCGGGGTCCAGGACCTCCAGCAGAGCCGCGGCCGGGTCGCCCCGGAAGTCGGAGCCGACCTTGTCGATCTCGTCGAGCAGGACCACCGGGTTCATCGACCCGGCTTCCTTCACGGCGCGCACGATGCGGCCCGGCAGCGCGCCGACGTAGGTGCGCCGGTGGCCGCGGATCTCCGCCTCGTCCCGGACACCGCCGAGGGCGACGCGGACGAACTTGCGGCCCATCGCGTGGGCCACGGACTCGCCCAGGCTGGTCTTTCCGACACCGGGCGGGCCCACCAGGGCGAGCACGGCACCGCCGCGCCGGCCGCCGATCACCCCGAGGCCGCGGTCGCTGCGGCGCTTGCGCACCGCCAGGTACTCGGTGATCCGCTCCTTCACGTCCTTGAGGCCCGCGTGCTCGGCGTCCAGGACCGCACGGGCGCCCTGGATGTCGTAGACGTCCTCGGTCCGCTCGTTCCACGGCAGTTCCAGGACGGTGTCCAGCCAGGTGCGGATCCAGGAGCCCTCGGGCGAGGCGTCGGAGGCGCGCTCCAGCTTGTCGACCTCTTTGAGCGCGGCCTCGCGGACCTTGTCCGGAAGGTCCGCGGCCTCGACGCGGGCGCGGTAGTCGTCGCTCTCCTCGCCCTCGCTCTCGCCGTTCAGGTCGCGCAGTTCCTTGCGGACGGCCTCCAGCTGACGGCGCAGCAGGAACTCGCGCTGCTGCTTGTCGACGCCTTCCTGGACGTCCTTGGCGATGGTCTCGGCGACGTCCTGCTCGGCGAGGTGGTCGCGCAGCTGGCGGGTGGCGAGCCGGAGGCGGGCCACCGGCTCGGCGGTCTCCAGCAGCTCGATCTTCTGCTCGGTGGTCAGGAACGGCGAGTAGCCGGAGTTGTCGGCGAGCGCGGAGACGTCGTCGATGGCCTGGACACGGTCGACGACCTGCCAGGCGCCGCGCTTGCGCAGCCAGGCGGTGGCGAGGGCCTTGTACTCCTTGACCAGTTCGGCGACCTGGCCGGGCAGCGGGTCCGGCACGCTCTCGTCGATCCGCGTGCCCTCGACCCACAGCGCGGCGCCCGGCCCGGTGGTCCCGGCGCCGATGCTCACCCGGCTCCGGCCGCGGATCAGCGCGCCCGGGTCGCCGTCGGCCAGCCGGCCGACCTGCTCGACCGTGCCCAGCACGCCCGTCCTGGCGTACGTCCCCTCGATGCGTGGCACCAGCAGCACCCTGGGCTTCCCGGGCTCCGACCTGGCGGCGGCCTGCGCGGCCTCCACCGCGGCCCGCACCTCGGAATCACTCAGGTCCAGCGGCACCACCATGCCGGGCAGCACGACCTCGTCGTCGAGCGGCAGCACAGGCAGGGTGAGCGGTGTGAACGCCGTGGACTCAGCAGCCATGATCTCCCCTTCGGCAGTCAAGTTGAGCTATGCCGACTCAATGCACGGGCGGGGCCGATTGTTCCCGGGCCGCTGTTCGCCGTCAGCGATCACTGGCGAGGGAAAATTCCAGGCCTGGTCAGTGCGGGGCGTGCACCGGAGCCCGGGTGCGTAGCACCGGCCGGCAGGCGATGCCGGCGGTGAGGGCGATGAGGTGGCCGCAGTCGGTCATCGGATCCGTGGACGCCACCAGGTTCACCACGAGCATCCCGGCGAACACGACCAGGACGGGCCCGCCCAGCCAGGGGCGCAGCACCCCGCACAGCGCGCCGACGCACGCGGCGACCCCGAAGCTGATCCCGTAGTCCAGGCGGTGCAGCGCGGCGCCGGGCAGTCGGCCGGCCAGGACCGCGACACCGACGGGGATCTCGGTGGCCAGGGTGGCGAACACGTGCCCGAGCAGGAAGACGCCGGCCGCGCGCACCGCGCCGACCCGCCGTTCCAGCGCCGTGAGCACCAGCAGGAAGCAGAGCGAGTACGCCGTCACCACCCCGCCCGCGATCCACAGCGCACTGGCCGCCAGCACCCCGACCGGCTCCCGCACCAGGTGGGCGACGTCCGTACTGGAACCGCGGTAGAGAGCGTCCAGCACGGCGGGGTCGGTGTACCGCGCGACGAGCGAGGTGACGACGAGCACGATCGCGTACCAGAAGGTGAACGGCGTCCCGCCCGGCCCGGGCAGCAGCCGCCACACCCGCGCGCCGCCGAACCGGCTGCCGGACGCCCCGTCGAACCGGCCGCCGCACGCGGCGGCGGGCGAGGACGCGGGGCGGGGCCGGCCGGCCGCGGCCCGCGGGGCGCAGGCGGGCGCCGCCGGCGCCCCGAGCGCCGGGGCCGCCGGGAGCGCGCCGTGCCCGCGGGACTCCGGCTGCCCGGAAAGGTCCCCGGGGACGCCCTCGCCCCGGCCGGGTTCCCGTGGCGCGGCGCCGGCGGCAGAAGCCGTCCGGGGCCGTTGCCGGGGCATGCCGTCCACGCGGGGCGGGGCCGCGGCGTCGGTGTCCGCAGTCCGTTCCACGGCAGGGCTCCTTGACGTCGGGCCCCCACCTTTCGCGTCCGGCGGGGCGTTGTCCATGACCGGCGCCACCCGGCGGCCGATTCACAGCAACCTATTAACTTCCGCAGGGGGCCGGGCCGCCCGGGCCCGTCGCCGCCCGCGCGGGCGAACGCGCCGTCCCCGCGCGGGGCTCCGCCCGCCTCACCCCGAAATCATGTGGCGGCAAACCCCCGTTCGGGCAGGATGACCGCATGAACGCCTCGTACGAGACACCTGTGGTCCTGGACCGCAGCGAGGGCCCCCACGGAGAGGTCGTGCTGCGCCGGCACGGAGAACTGCTGCAGATCATCGCCAACGGCTGCTTCCTGATGGACACCTCCGACGGACGGTCGGAACGGCTGCTCGTGGACGCCGCCCTCGCCGCACTGGACGGCCGCCCCGCACCGCACGTGCTGATCGGCGGCCTCGGCGTCGGATTCTCACTCGCGCACGCCGCGGCCCAGGACCGCTGGGGCCGGATCACGGTCGTCGAGCGCGAGCCGGCGATCGTCGGCTGGCACCGGGAGGGACCGCTGGCCGCACTGACCGCGACGGCCCTGGCCGACCCGCGCACCGACATCGTCGAGGCCGACCTGATCGCCTACGTCAATGAGACGTCCGCCACGTTCGACGCGCTGTGCCTGGACATCGACAACGGCCCCGGATGGACCGTCACGGAGGGCAACGGAGAGCTGTACACACCCCCCGGACTGGCAAGCTGCGCAAGGGTGTTGAGGCCCGGCGGCGTGCTCGCGGTGTGGTCGGCGAAACCCTCTCCGGAATTTGAAGGAACCTTGCGGAATGTCGGGTTCACGCAGGTGCGCACCGAAGAGATCCCGGTTGCCCGGGGCGTTCCGGACGTCGTGCACCTCGCCGTCAGGGCTGGATAGCAAAGGCACCGTGACTCCCCGTACGCTGCATCCCTGACGCCGATCATTCAAGCGTCAATCGCAACTACGCGCAGTCAAGGAATCACCCCACTGGTTCCGGAAAGCACACTCAGGGGCGGGCGATGGAGCAGACACACACCGCGCACAACGGCACGACGGCCGGACCGGGCGCGCAGCGCCGGGTCCTGGTGGTCGAGGACGACCAGACCATCATGGATGCCATCGCCACCCGCCTGCGCGCCGAGGGCTTCCTGGTGCAGACCGCGGGCGACGGGCCGAGCGCGGTCGACACCGCGGAGGCCTGGCAGCCCGATCTGCTGATCCTCGACATCATGCTGCCCGGCTTCGACGGCCTGGAGGTCTGCCGCCGGGTCCAGGCCCAGCGGCCGGTGCCGGTGCTGATGCTCACCGCGCGCGACGACGAGACGGACATGCTGGTCGGCCTCGGGGTCGGCGCCGACGACTACATGACCAAGCCGTTCTCCATGCGGGAGCTGGCGGCGCGCGTGCACGTGCTGCTGCGCCGCGTGGAGCGGGCGGCGCTGGCCGCGGCGACCCCGCGCAGCGGGATCCTGCGCCTGGGCGAGCTGGAGATCGACCACGCGCAGCGCAGGGTGCGGGTGCGCGGTGAGGACGTCCACCTGACGCCGACCGAGTTCGACCTGCTGGTGTGCCTGGCGAACACCCCGCGCGCGGTGCTCTCGCGCGAGCAGCTCCTGGCGGAGGTGTGGGACTGGGCGGACGCCTCCGGCACCCGTACCGTCGACAGCCACATCAAGGCGCTGCGCCGGAAGATCGGCGCCGAGCGGATCCGCACGGTGCACGGCGTGGGCTACGCGCTGGAGACGCCGACCCCATGAGCGAGGGGCCGGCCGCGCGCGGGGACCGGGGAGAGCCCTGGGGCGGGGTACGCCCGTTCTCGGTCAAGACGAAGCTGGGCGCGCTGGTCGTCATCGCGGTGCTGATCACCACCGGACTGTCGATGATCGCGGTGCACACCAAGACCGAGCTGCGCTTCATCATGGTCTTCTCCATGATCGCCACGCTTCTGATCACCCAGTTCGTGGCGCACTCGCTGACCGCCCCGCTGGACGAGATGAACGCGGTGGCCCGCTCCATCTCGCACGGCGACTACACGCGCCGGGTGCGCGAGAACCGCCGGGACGAGCTGGGCGACCTCGCCCAGACGATCAACCGCATGGCGGACGAGCTGGCCGCCCAGGACCGTCAGCGCAAGGAGCTGGTGGCGAACGTCTCGCACGAGCTGCGTACGCCGATCGCGGGTCTGCGCGCGGTCCTGGAGAACATCGTCGACGGGGTCACCGAGGCCGACGCGGAGACCATGCGCACGGCCCTGAAGCAGACCGAGCGGCTGGGCCGCCTGGTGGAGACCCTGCTGGACCTGTCCCGCCTGGACAACGGCGTCGTGCCGCTCAGGACGCGGCGCTTCGAGGTGTGGCCGTACCTGTCGGGCGTGCTGAAGGAGGCCAACATGGTGGCCTCCGCGCGCGCGGGCATGGCCTCCGGTTCCGGCAGTCACACCCGTACGGACGTCCACCTGCGGCTCGACGTCGAACCGCTGAGCCTGACCGCGCACGCGGATCCCGAGCGGATCCACCAGGTGGTCGCCAACCTCATCGACAACGCCGTCAAGCACAGCCCGCCGCACGGCCGGGTGACGGTGCGGGCGCGGCGCGGGCCGCAGCCGGAGTCGCTGGAGCTGGAGGTCATCGACGAGGGGCCGGGCATCCCGCGCTCCGAGTGGCACCGCGTCTTCGAGCGCTTCAACCGGGGTGCCGTGAGCCGGCCGCACGGGCCGGGCAGCGACGGCGGTACGGGCCTGGGGCTGGCGATCGCCCGCTGGGCGGTGGATCTGCACGGCGGCCGGATCGGTGTGGCCGAATCCGATCGCGGTTGCCGGATCCTCATCACCCTTCCCGGGCTTCCCGCTGTACCAAGTTGACGTAAAGTTCGATCCGGAACCTCAAGATCCACGAGCGGTCCACGAGCGGTCCCCGAGCGTGGCGCCGCCCGGCCGGCCGCCCGACGGCGCCGGGGCCGGTACGTCCGCGGCCCACTCCGCCGCAGGCCGGCACGTGTGATCGGGCCGGGGCCTGCACCCTCCTGGGGCCAGGCCCGGATGGCCCCTTCCCTCTCACGGGCGAACCACGCTTGTTTCCCGCCATTTCAAGCCCCGAAACACAGCTTTCGATGTGACTTACGCGACGATGAACGGGCTCGACCTGACCTTCGCGCTCTTGGAGGCGTAGCCTTTATTCCCGCTGTCCATCACCTTGTGAAGCGGAAGAGGGCGGTTGCCGCCGTGTCGCCACAGTCCCCCAGTAACTCGAGCATCTCGACCGAGACCGACCAAGCCGGGAAGAACCCCGCAGCCGCGTTCGGTGCCAACGAGTGGCTCGTCGACGAGATCTATCAGCAGTACCTCCAGGACCCGAACTCCGTAGACCGTGCCTGGTGGGACTTCTTCGCCGACTACAAGCCGGGGGCCGCCGCCGCTGCCCCGACGGCTCCGGCGGGTACTGCGGCCACGGGGGCCGCAGGCACCACCCCCACGGCTCCCCAGGCGCCCGCCGCACCGGCGGCCCCGGCACAGCCCGCGCAGGCCCCGGCCGCTCCGGCCGCCGCCGCTGCGGCACCGGCCGCCCCGGCCCCCGCCGCCGCTCCGGCCCCCGCCCCGGCGAAGCCCGCCGCGCAGGCCCCGGCCCCGGCGAAGCCCGCCGCCGCCAAGCCCGCGCCCGCCGCCAAGAAGGCCGAGCCCGCCACCGAGGCCCCCGCCGGCCCCGAGTACGTGACGCTGCGCGGCCCGTCCGCCGCGGTCGCCAAGAACATGAACGCCTCCCTGGAGCTGCCCACGGCCACGTCCGTGCGCGCCGTCCCGGTGAAGCTGCTGTTCGACAACCGCATCGTCATCAACAACCACCTCAAGCGGGCCCGGGGCGGGAAGATCTCCTTCACGCACCTCATCGGCTACGCGATGGTGCAGGCCATCAAGGCCATGCCGTCGATGAACTGGTCGTTCGGCGAGAAGGACGGCAAGCCGACCCTCGTCAAGCCGGCCCACGTCAACCTCGGTCTCGCCATCGACCTGGTCAAGCCCAACGGCGACCGCCAGCTCGTCGTCGCGGCGATCAAGAAGGCCGAGACGCTGAACTTCTTCGAGTTCTGGCAGGCCTACGAGGACATCGTCCGCCGCGCCCGCGACGGCAAGCTGACGATGGACGACTTCACCGGCGTCACCGTCTCCCTCACCAACCCCGGCGGCCTCGGCACGGTCCACTCCGTGCCGCGTCTGATGCCCGGCCAGTCGGTGATCATGGGCGTCGGCTCCATGGACTACCCGGCGGAGTTCCAGGGCACCAGCCAGGACACCCTGAACAAGCTCGGCATCTCCAAGGTCATGACGCTCACGTCGACCTACGACCACCGGGTGATCCAGGGCGCCGCCTCCGGCGAGTTCCTGCGCCAGGTCGCCAACCTGCTGCTCGGCGAGAACGGCTTCTACGACGAGATCTTCGAGGCGCTGCGCATCCCCTACGAGCCGGTCCGCTGGCTCAAGGACATCGACGCCAGCCACGACGACGACGTCACCAAGGCCGCCCGCGTCTTCGAGCTGATCCACTCCTACCGGGTCCGCGGCCACGTCATGGCCGACACCGACCCGCTGGAGTACCAGCAGCGCAAGCACCCCGACCTGGACATCACCGAGCACGGGCTCACCCTGTGGGACCTGGAGCGCGAGTTCGCCGTCGGCGGCTTCGCAGGCAAGTCGATGATGAAGCTGCGCGACATCCTCGGCGTGCTGCGCGACTCGTACTGCCGCACCGTCGGCATCGAGTTCATGCACATCCAGGACCCCAAGCAGCGCAAGTGGATCCAGGACCGCGTGGAGCGCCCGCACTCCAAGCCGGAGCGCGAGGAGCAGCTGCGCATCCTGCGCCGGCTGAACGCGGCGGAGGCCTTCGAGACCTTCCTGCAGACGAAGTACGTCGGCCAGAAGCGCTTCTCCCTGGAGGGCGGCGAGTCCGTCATCCCGCTGCTCGACGCGGTCCTCGACTCGGCCGCCGAGTCGCGCCTGGACGAGGTCGTCATCGGCATGGCCCACCGCGGCCGCCTCAACGTGCTCGCCAACATCGTCGGCAAGTCCTACGCGCAGATCTTCCGCGAGTTCGAGGGCAACCTCGACCCGAAGTCGATGCACGGCTCCGGCGACGTGAAGTACCACCTGGGCGCCGAGGGCACCTTCACCGGCCTGGACGGCGAGCAGATCAAGGTCTCGCTGGCCGCGAACCCGTCCCACCTGGAGACGGTCGACCCGGTCATCGAGGGCATCTCCCGCGCCAAGCAGGACATCATCAACAAGGGCGGCACGGACTTCACCGTCCTGCCGGTGGCGATCCACGGCGACGCGGCCTTCGCGGGCCAGGGCGTGGTGGCCGAGACCCTGAACATGTCGCAGCTGCGCGGCTACCGCACCGGCGGCACGGTCCACATCGTCATCAACAACCAGGTCGGCTTCACCGCCGCACCGGAGTCCTCGCGCTCCTCGATGTACGCCACCGACGTGGCCCGCATGATCGAGGCCCCGATCTTCCACGTCAACGGCGACGACCCCGAGGCCGTCGTGCGCGTGGCGCGGCTCGCCTTCGAGTTCCGCCAGGCGTTCAACAAGGACGTGGTGATCGACCTCATCTGCTACCGCCGCCGCGGTCACAACGAGTCCGACAACCCGGCCTTCACCCAGCCGCTGATGTACGACCTGATCGACAAGAAGCGCTCGGTGCGCAAGCTCTACACCGAGTCCCTGATCGGTCGCGGCGACATCACCCTGGAAGAGGCCGAGCAGGCGCTGCAGGACTATCAGGGCCAGCTGGAGAAGGTCTTCACCGAGGTCCGCGAGGCCACCTCGCAGCCGTCCGCCCCGCAGTCCCCGGACCCGCAGGCGGGCTTCCCGGTCGAGGTCAGCACCGCGATCTCCGCCGAGGTCGTCAAGCGCATCGCCGAGTCCCAGGTCAACATCCCCGACCACTTCACCGTCCACCCGCGTCTGCTGCCGCAGCTGCAGCGCCGGGCGGCCATGGTCGAGGACGGCACCATCGACTGGGGCATGGGCGAGACCCTCGCCATCGGCTCGCTGCTGCTGGAGGGCGTCCCGGTCCGGCTCTCCGGCCAGGACTCCCGCCGCGGCACCTTCGGCCAGCGCCACGCGGTGCTGATCGACCGCGAGACCGGCGAGGACTACACGCCGCTGCTGTACCTCTCCGACGACCAGGCCCGCTACAACGTCTACGACTCGCTGCTCTCCGAGTACGCGGTCATGGGCTTCGAGTACGGCTACTCGCTGACCCGCCCGGACGCGCTGGTGATGTGGGAGGCCCAGTTCGGCGACTTCGCCAACGGCGCCCAGTCGGTCATCGACGAGTACATCTCGGCCGCCGAGCAGAAGTGGGGCCAGACCTCCGGCGTCACGCTGCTGCTGCCGCACGGCTACGAGGGCCAGGGCCCGGACCACTCCTCGGCCCGCATCGAGCGCTACCTCCAGCTGTGCGCGCAGAACAACATGACGGTCGCGATGCCGACCCTGCCGTCGAACTACTTCCACCTCCTGCGGTGGCAGGTGCACAACCCGCACCACAAGCCGCTGGTGGTCTTCACCCCGAAGTCGATGCTGCGCCTGAAGGCCGCCGCCTCGAAGACGGAGGAGTTCACGACGGGCCAGTTCCGCCCGGTCATCGGCGACGACTCGGTCGAGCCGAACGCCGTGAAGAAGGTCGTCTTCTGCGCCGGCAAGGTCTACTACGACCTCGACGCCGAGCGGAAGAAGCGCGGCGTGACGGACACCGCGATCATCCGCATCGAGCGCCTGTACCCGCTGCCGGGTGCGGAGCTGCAGGCGGAGATCAAGAAGTACCCGAACGCCGAGAAGTACCTGTGGACGCAGGAGGAGCCGGCGAACCAGGGTGCCTGGCCGTTCATCGCGCTCAACCTGATCGACCACCTGGACCTGGCGGTCGGCGCGGACGTGCCGCACAGCGAGCGGCTGCGCCGCATCTCGCGTCCGCACTCCTCGTCCCCGGCCGTGGGTTCCGCCAAGCGGCACCAGGCCGAGCAGGAGCAGCTGGTGCGCGAGGTGTTCGAGGCGTAACCGCTGCCGCGGGCGTCACGGCGCCGCAGGGCGCCGTCGCCGCGCGGACCTCGACCGGCCGGGCCGCACCCCCTCACCAGGGGTGCGGCCCGGCCGTTTCCGCGAGGCTGCGGCGCCTCTATCCTTGACCTCATGTACTTCACCGACCGTGGCATCGAAGAGCTGGAGAAGAGGCGGGGCGAGGAGGAGGTCACCTTCGAGTGGCTCGCCGAGCAGCTGCGGACCTTCGTCGACCTGAACCCGGACTTCGAGGTGCCGGTGGAGCGGCTGGCCACCTGGCTGGCGCGGCTGGACGACGAGGACGACGACGAGTAAGGACCGGCGGACGGCCGGGACGGGGCGCCCCTTCGGGGGCGCCTTTCGCGTTCCTCCGCGCGTGCCCCCGGCGCGCGACGCTCGCGTTTTCACGGTGTGTCTTGACTTTCCGTGTCCGCGATATATCGTGTCCAGTGAGGTCGCGATATGGCGTGTCGTGTCCGGCGCGCCGCTCGCCTCCCCGACCCGGTCCCGTCTTCCGGTCCTGCCGCCTCGTGGGGTCCGGTCCGTCCCAGGAGGTCTGCACCATGTCCGAGTGGTCCGTGGGCGAGCCCGTCAAGCTCACCTTCGACGAGCCCCCGACGCAGCTGAACGTCCGCATCGTCCACGGAACGGTGAACGTCGTGGGCACGGACGACGGCTCCGCCCGTATGGAGGTCTCCCGTATCGAGGGGCCGCCCCTGGTCGTCACCCAGCACGGCTCCACCCTGACCGTGGCCTACGACGACCTGCCCTGGAAGGGCCTCCTCAAGTGGCTCGACCGCAGGGGCTGGCAGCGCAGTGCCGTCATCTCCCTGGCCGTACCCGCGAGCACCCACGTCGAGGTGGGGGTCGTCGGCGCCGCCGCCATGGTCTCGGGCATCGACGGGCGGACGGAGGTGAAGGGCGTCACCGGCGACACCACACTGGTGGGCGTCACCGGCCCGGTCCGCGCGGACACCGTCTCGGGGAACGTGGAGGCGCAGGCCCTCTCGGGCGACCTCCGGTTCAAGTCGGTCTCCGGTGACCTGACCCTGGTCGAGGGATCCGGCTCCTCGGTACGGGCCGACTCCGTGAGCGGATCGATGATCGTCGACCTCGACCGGGCGGCCTCCCCCACCGACATCAGCCTGACGAACGTGTCCGGCGAGATCGCCATCCGCCTGCCCCACCCGGCCGACGCGGAGGTGGAGGCGAACACGGCGAGCGGCTCGGTCTCCAACGCCTTCGAGGACCTGCGGGTGAGCGGGCAGTGGGGCGCCAAGCGGATCACGGGACGGCTGGGCACCGGCCGGGGCAGGCTGAAGGCGACGACGGTCTCCGGTTCCATCGCCCTGCTGCGGCGCCCGCCCGCCGAGGAGGACACCCCGTGGGGTTCCGCCCCCGCCGGTGACGGTCCCGCCGACGCCCCGGCCGACACCGCCGACGGCACGCCCGACGGCCCGACCGCCGGACCGACCGACAAGAAGGTGCTCTGACATGCCCCCCGTCTTCGCCCACGGCCGTCTCCGTCTCTATCTGCTCAAGCTGCTCGACGAGGCCCCGCGTCACGGCTACGAGGTGATCCGCCTCCTGGAGGAGCGCTTCCAGGGCCTGTACGCGCCCTCCGCCGGCACCGTCTACCCGCGGCTCGCGAAGCTGGAGGCCGAGGGCCTGGTCACCCACACCACCGAGGGCGGCCGGAAGGTGTACGCCATCACCGACGCGGGCCGCGCCGAACTGGCCGACCGCAGCGGTGAACTGGCCGATCTGGAAATGGAGATCCGCGAGTCGGTCGCCGAACTCGCCGCCGAGATCCGGGCCGACGTGCGCGGCGCGGCGGGCGATCTGCGGCGCGAGATGCGCGCGGCGGCCTCCCAGGCCCTGCAGGGCTCCACCGGTGCCTCGGGCGCACAGGAGTACGCCGGCGCCGACAGCGACGACAAAGAGGCCTGGCGCGCCGCCAAGGAGGAGATGCGCCGCGTCAAGCAGGAGTGGAAGGAGCAGGCCCGGCGGGCCAAGGACGAGAGCCGCCGGGCACGCGAGGAGGCCCAGCGGGCCCGGCGCCAGGCCAAGGAGGCCCAGGAGCGGGCGCGGGCCCAGGCCCAGGAGGAGTTCCAGCGCATCGCCCGGCGGGTGCAGGACCAGGTGCAGGACCACTTCGCGCGCGGCGACTGGCCCACGGGGGTGCGTGAGGGCCTGACCGAGCTGACCAAGGAGTTCGGCGACTTCGGCAAGGAGTTCGGCAAGGGCCTGGCCAAGGACTTCGGCTTCGGCGCGGCGGCCGCCGGTCCGCAGGGGCCCGCCGAGTACTCCGAGACACCGCCGGACTTCCCCGCCGCCTACGAACCGTCCTGGGCGCACGAGAACACCACCGGCGATCCGGCCCGCGACCTGGACCGGCTCCTGGACCGCTTCCGTGACGACATCCGCGACGCGGCCCGCGACCACGGTGTCACCGCGGACCAGCTCCGCACCACGCGTCGTCATCTGGCGACGGCCGCGGCACACATCGGGCAGGTCCTGCGCGGCACTCCGAAGCCCTGAGACGCGGGCCGAGAGGCGAGCCCGGGACGCGAGGGGTCCGGTGCCCCGGCGCCCGCCCGGCGGAGGGAGCCGGCCGGGGGCCGGGCCGCCGGGCGCGGCCTCAGCCGGCCGCCCGGGTCTCCGTGTCGCCGTACAGCACGCGGGTCAGCGACGTGTACGTCACCCCGTGGTCGGCGAGCACCTCGCAGGGCACACCCGGCCGGACGGCCAGGGCGAGGAGGAGGTGCTCGTCGCCGATGCGCCGGTCACGGCGGGCCACCGCCATGCGCAGCGCCTTCTCCAGGATCCTCTTGGCGTCGCGGCCGAAAGGGCGGCGGCCCGACCACCAGGGGCTGTCCTCCCGGCCCGCGGACAGGGCCCCGGCACCGTGCGCCGCCTCCACCCGGGAGACGATCTCCAGGACGTCGATGCCGAGCCCGGCGAGGGCGTCGGTGTCGGCGCGGGACAGACCGGCGCGCCGCCGCGCGTCGTGCAGTTCCCGTCGTACGGCGTCCTTGTGCGCGTCCAGTCCCAGCGCCGCCAGGGCGAAGGATGCGCGGCTCGCTTCGCGGTCCAGTACGGCGAGCAGCAGATGTTCGGCGTCCACGGACGGCGAGCCGCCCGCTTCGGCGTGGGCCACGGCCCCCTGCACGACGGCCCGGGCGTCCTTGGTGAACCGTTCGAACATCACTGCCTCCCGTACTTCTTGTGCACGGCCTGCCTGCTGACGCCGAGTTCGGCGGCGATCTCCTGCCACGACCAGCCCTGGTTGCGCGCACTGCGCACCTGCACCGCCTCCAGCTGCTCCAGCAGCCGGCGCAGTGCGGCGACGGCCCGCAGCCCGACCCGCGGGTCGCGGTCGCCCGCCCGCTCGGCGAGATCCGTTGCGTCGGTCATGTTGTCAACGTACGTTGACAGCCTCCACATGTCAACCGTGGTTGACGGAAGAGCTTATGGACGCACGAGCGGCGGGCCCGGGAGCCGGGCCCGCCGCTCGGAGAACCCCGAAGGGCGGGGGATCAGGACGTGGTGAGCACGATCTTGCCGAACTGGCCGCCGGCCTCCATCCGCTCGAAGCCCTCCCGGGCCCGGTCCAGCGGCAGCACCTCGTCGATGACCGGGCGCACCCCGGTGGTGGCGCAGAAGGAGAGCAGGTCCTCCAGTTCGTCCTTGGTGCCCATCGTCGAGCCGACCACCTTCAGCTCCAGGAAGAAGATCCGGGTCAGCTCGGCGTGCGAGGGGCGGTCACCGCTGGTGGCCCCGGAGATGACGATCGTGCCGCCGGGTCGCAGCGACTTCACCGAGTGCGACCAGGTGGCCGCGCCGACGGTCTCGATCACCGCGTCCACCCGCTGCGGCAGCCGGGCCCCCGGCTCCACCGCCTCCACCGCGCCGAGTTCCAGCGCCCGCTTGCGCTTGGCCTCGTCGCGGCTGGTGGCGAAGACCTTGAGCCCGGCCGCCCTGCCGAGCACGATCGCGGCCGTGGCCACCCCGCCGCCCGCGCCCTGCACGAGCACGGAGTCGCCCGGCCGCACCCCGGCGTTGGTGAAGAGCATCCGGTAGGCGGTGAGCCAGGCCGTGGGCAGGCAGGCGGCCTCCTCGAAGGAGAGCCCCTTCGGCTTGGGCAGGACGTTCCAGGCCGGCACGGAGACCTGCTCGGCGAAGGTGCCCTGGTAGCGCTCGGTGAGGATGGAGCGCGGCTCCTTGGGGCCGACACCGTGCCCGCTCTGGCCGATGACCGAGTGCAGGACGACCTCGTTGCCGTCCTCGTCGACACCGGCGGCGTCGCAGCCGAGGATCATGGGCAGCCTGTCCTCGGACAGTCCCACGCCCTTGAGCGACCAGAGGTCGTGATGGTTCAGGGAGGCGGCCCTGACGTCGATCGTGCTCCAGCCGGGGCGGGCCTCGGGGGCCGGGCGCTCCCCCGTCTCCAGGCCGTTCAGCGGCTGGTCGCGGTCGATTCGGGCGGCGTAGACAGCGAACATGACCTTGACGATAGGGGCGGCCCGACGCCCGCGGAACCAGGCGGCGCTGTGACACACGCCCTCTTGCCAAGCCCGCCCCCCGGCCGGCGCCGGACAGCCGGACGGCCCCGCCCGAGGGGCGGGGCCGTCCGGATCGTCCGGGTCAGGCGCGAGCCGGTCACCGAGCAGGTGCCGGCCGGTCACCGGGGCGTAACGCGCGTCAGCGCCGGGCCACGCCCTCCGCGCGCGCCGCCGCCGCGACGGCCGCCGTCACGGCCGGGGCGACCCGCTCGTCGAAGGGCGAGGGGATCACGTAGTCCGCGGCGAGGTCGTCGCCGACGACCCCGGCCAGCGCCTCGGCCGCCGCGATCTTCATGCCCTCGGTGATCCGGGACGCCCGCACCTGGAGCGCGCCCGCGAAGATGCCGGGGAACGCCAGGACGTTGTTGATCTGGTTGGGGAAGTCCGACCGCCCGGTGGCCACGACCGCCGCGTACTTGTGCGCGACGTCCGGGTGCACCTCCGGGTTCGGGTTGGCCATGGCGAAGACGAAGGCGCCCTTCGCCATCGAGGCCACCGCGGTCTCGGGCACAGTACCGCCGGAGACGCCGATGAAGACGTCGGCGCCGGCCAGCGCGTCCTCCAGGGAGCCGCTGAGGCCCGCCTTGTTGGTGAACTCGGCCAGTTCCCGCTTGACGGGGGTCAGGTCCTCCCGGCCGGCGGAGACGACGCCCTTGCGGTCGGCGACCGCGACGTCACCGATGCCGGCCTCGACCAGCATCTTGGCGATGGCGACACCGGCCGCGCCCGCGCCCGAGATGACGGCCCGCAGTTCGCCGATGCCCCGGCCGCTCAGCCGTGCGGCGTTGCGCAGCGCGGCGAGCGTGACGACCGCCGTGCCGTGCTGGTCGTCGTGGAAGACCGGGATGTCCAGGCGCTCCTGGAGCTTGCGTTCGATCTCGAAGCACCGGGGCGCCGAGATGTCCTCCAGGTTCACGCCGCCGAAGGACGGCGCGAGGCGCACCACGGTCTCGACGATCTCGTCGGCGTCGGTGCAGTCGAGCGCGATCGGCACGGCGTCCACGCCGCCGAACTGCTTGAAGAGGATGGCCTTGCCCTCCATCACCGGGAGGGAGGCCTCGGGCCCGATGTCACCGAGGCCCAGCACGGCCGTTCCGTCGGTCACGACGGCGACCACGGACGATTTCCACGTGTAGTCGTGGACCAGTTCCGGCTGCTCGGCGATGGCGGTGCACACCCGCGCGACGCCGGGCGTGTACGCCAGGGACAGGTCGTCCTTGTCACGGACGGGAACGGTGGCCTGCACGGCCATCTTCCCGCCACGGTGCAGCGCGAATGCCGGATCGAAGGAATCGAGCGGCTCTGCCCCGCCGTCCTGATCCGTACTGCTGTCGCTGCGAGGATTGACGATCTCCGCTGCCACTTGGTTTTACCCCTTAATTGTTCATGGATTGAGGGTGGCCACTCCTGGTGAGGGGTGGGCGGGACCGCGCACGGCCCGGTGAAGTGATGCGTTCGTGCCGTACGCGACGGGCGCGCCGCACACGCGCCCTGAGCCCCGGATGAGGGGTGTAAAGAACCTTCTTACCGGACGGACGCCATGGACGACGAGTCCATAACGCCAAGGTCACATGACGACGACACGACACGTGGCCCAATATGGGGACAAGTCCTCGTCTAAGCCTTGACAAGGGCTCGAATTCGCCCATAAGCCGTCGCCCGGCCGCCCGCATCCCGAGACGGGCCGAAGATTTTCCGGCCGGAAGGAGGCATGCCCGCGGATGATCCGGTCACGGGCGGCCGGTCACGCCGGTTCGGGGGTCACCCGTTATCCGATTTTGACATGGGGATTGCCCTGAACGGCGCAGCCCGAATGGCAAGATGCGTCAATCACACGAGGTCGCGACACCCGAAGGTGTGTGTTCTCGTCGACCCATCGGCATCTCCACCCATCCGCCGGAGGAACCCACCATGACCGCACGCTCCACCCGTCGTACGACCGCCGCGCACTCCCGTCTGGCAGCGGCCGGTGCGATCGCGGTCGCAGGCGCCCTGCTCCTCACCGGCTGCGGTGACCAGACCAAGAACAAGGACACGTCCTCGGGCGGCTCGTCCTCCGCAGGCTCCGCCCCGCTCGCCGGCAAGCTCCCGGCGGAGATCCGCGACAAGGGTGTCATCAAGGTCGGTTCCGACATCGCCTACGCGCCGGTCGAGTTCAAGGACAAGTCGGGCAAGGTCGCCGGACTCGACCCCGATGTCGCCGCCGCCCTGGGCAAGCAGCTCGGCGTGACGTTCCAGTTCGAGAACGGCACCTTCGACGCCCTGCTCACCGGCATCCGCTCCAGCCGCTACGACATCGCGATGTCGGCGATGACGGACAACAAGAGCCGTCAGCAGGGTGTCGACCCGACCACCGGCAAGAAGGTCGGCGAGGGCGTCGACTTCGTCGACTACCTCCAGGCCGGCGTCTCCATCTACACGCGCAAGGGCGACACCGGCGGCATCAGCTCCTGGTCCGACCTGTGCGGCAAGAAGATCGCCCTGGAGCGCGGCACCGTCTCGCAGGACCTGGCCAAGGCCGAGGCCAAGAAGTGTCCGGCCGGCAAGAAGCTCACCATCGAGGCGTTCGACGACGACCAGCAGGCCCAGACCCGTCTGCGCTCGGGCGGCGTGGACGCGGCCTCCTCCGACTTCCCGGTCGCCGCGTACGCGGTGAAGACCTCCGGCGGCGGCAACGACTTCCAGATCGTCGGCCAGCAGGTCGAGGCGGCCCCGTACGGCATCGCCGTCGGCAAGAGCAACACCCAGCTGCGCGACGCGCTGCAGGCCGCGGTGAACGCGATCATCAAGAACGGCGAGTACCAGAAGATCCTGGAGAAGTGGGGCGCCCAGGACGGCGCCGTCAAGGAGTCCGCCATCAACGGCGGCAAGTGACCGCGCCCGAGCGGCCGCTGAGAGGCGACATCCGTGACTGCTGACATCGACAGGACGACGGGGCCCGAGGGCGCCCCCGCCACCGGACCCCAGGCGATCAAGGCCATACCGGTGAGGCACTACGGGCGCTACGTCACCGCGCTCGTCGCGATCGCGATCCTGGTGGCGATCGTCTACGCGTTCGGCCAGGGCAAGATCAACTGGCACGCCGTTCCCGACTACTTCTTCGACGACCGGATCACCACCGGCGTCGGCAAGACCCTCCTGCTGACGGTCCTGTCGATGCTGATCGGCATCGTCGGCGGCATCGTCCTCGCGGTGATGCGCCTGTCGAAGAACCCGGTGACCTCGGCCATCGCGTGGTTCTACATCTGGTTCTTCCGCGGCACCCCGGTCCTCGTCCAGCTGTTCCTCTGGTTCAACCTGGGCCTGGTCTTCGAGTACATCAACCTGATGCCGTTCTACAAGGACTACTGGTCGAACTTCATGACGCCGCTGCTGACGGCGCTGCTCGGCCTGGGCCTGAACGAGGCGGCGTACATGGCGGAGATCTGCCGCGCCGGCCTGCTCGCCGTGGACGAGGGCCAGACCGAGGCCGCCCACGCGCTGGGCATGAGCCACGGCAAGACCCTGCGCCGCATCATCATCCCGCAGGCGATGCGGGTGATCGTGCCGCCGACCGGCAACGAGGTCATCAACATGCTGAAGACGACCTCCCTGGTGGCGGCCGTCCAGTATCCGGAGCTGTTCCGCTACGCCCAGGACATCGGCCAGGTCTCCGGTGCCCCGGTGGAGATGTACTTCCTCGCCGCCGCCTGGTACCTGATCATGACCTCCGTGCTGAGCGTGGGCCAGTTCTACATCGAGCGGTACTACGCCCGCGGCTCCAGCCGCGCCCTCCCGGCGACGCCGTGGCAGAAGGTCAGGGCGCACCTGACGTCCTTCTCCAGCAGGAAGGTCACGGCATGACCGACAAGCTCACCAAGCAGGACTCCCCCGCGCCCGCCGCGGGCGTGGCGATGGTGAAGGCCGAGGGCGTGCACAAGTCCTTCGGCCAGGTCGAGGTCCTCAAGGGCATCGACCTGGAGGTCAGGCCGGGCGAGGTGTTCTGCCTCATCGGCCCCTCCGGCTCCGGCAAGTCGACGTTCCTGCGCTGCATCAACCACCTGGAGAAGATCAACGGCGGCCGGCTGTACGTCGACGGCGAACTGGTCGGCTACCGCCAGCACGGCGACAAGCTCTTCGAGCTGCGCGACCGCGAGGTGGCGATGAAGCGCCGGGACATCGGCATGGTCTTCCAGCGTTTCAACCTGTTCCCGCACATGACGGCCGTCGAGAACGTCATGGAGGCACCGGTCCAGGTCAAGGGCGTGAACAAGGGCGAGGCCCGGGAACGCGCGATGCAGCTGCTGGAGCGGGTGGGCCTGGCCGACCGGGCCGGGCACTACCCCTCCCAGCTCTCCGGCGGCCAGCAGCAGCGCGTGGCCATCGCCCGTGCGCTGGCGATGGACCCGAAGCTGATGCTGTTCGACGAGCCGACCTCGGCGCTCGACCCGGAGCTGGTCGGTGACGTCCTCGACGTCATGCGCGACCTCGCCGAGTCGGGCATGACGATGGTCGTCGTCACCCACGAGATGGGCTTCGCCCGCGAGGTCGGCGACAGCCTGGTCTTCATGGACGAGGGGGTGGTGGTCGAGTCCGGCCACCCGCGTGAGGTGCTGACCGACCCGCGGCACGAGCGCACCCAGTCGTTCTTGTCGAAGGTCCTCTGAGGCCCTGCGACCGGCGCCGCGCCGCGCACGCGCAAAGGGCGGTACGGAGACTCCGTACCGCCCTTTGCGGCCTCGTACCGCACCTTCGTGCGACCGGAGGCCGCACGTCCTCACTTCAGCGCGAGCAGCAGCGTGTCCGAGGGCGAGCACCACACCGGCCGGGCCTCCGCGAAGCCCTTCTCGCGCAGCACCCGCGCGTGCCAGGCGGCGGAGGGCATGTCGCCGTCGGCGTGCTCCCCGTAGATCTCGAAGCGGCGGGCGGTCGGGGCGGCCAGGACCGGGTCCTCGGCGGCCACCTGCCACCACTCGGCCCAGTCCAGGGCGCCCTCGCGCTTGGCCGCGTCCATGCGCGCGTGCCGCTGGGCGCGTTCGGCCGCGTTGATCCGCGGGGTGGTCTCGTCGATCATGTGGTCCGCGTTCATGAAGACACCACCGTCGCGGACGAGTCGCGCGACCTGACCGTAGAGGGCGGCGAGGGGTTCGCTGTGCAGCCAGTGCAGGGCGGTGGCGGTCAGGACGGCGTCGTAGGAGTCGTACGGCAGCTTCGCCGTCCAGTCGGGCTCCTTCAGGTCGGCGGTGACGAAGGAGACCCGTCCGTCGCCCTCGAAGGTGCCTTCGGCGATGGCGAGCAGTGCCGGGTCGAGGTCGACGCCGGTGCTGGTGGCGCCGGGGAAGCGGGCGAGGAGGCGGGCGGTGACGGTGCCGGTGCCGCAGGCGAGGTCCAGGACCCGCGGCGCGTCCCCGACCAGGGCCTCCACCATGTCGAGCATGATGCGGAAGCGGTCCTCCCGGTCGGGCATGTACCACTCCTGCTGCCGGTCCCAGCTCTCCTGCCAGGCCCGCCAGTCCGTCCCCGCGGCCATGACGTCCCCGCCCGTGGCGGTCATGCCCGTGCCCGTCGTTCCCGCCCCCTTCACGTCCGTGCCCGCCGCCGTGACGTCCGTGCCCGCGTCCGTCATCGCAGTCCTCCCTCACTCCACACTCGCGTAATACCCTGGATCCACGACCGGCTGTTACAAGGCCGTGCCCGTCACCATAGAGCGCCCGCGTAAGGACTACAAGTGGAACTGGCCTATTACTCGGATTACGCCGTACGTCTCGTCAACAGCGAGGAACCGGCCCGGGGCAAGGACGTCCTGACCACGGTGGAGGCGGTCCGGGACCTGTTCGGCGCCAACGCCTCGGCGGCCCGCCGGGCCACGGAGGCCGACGTCACCCGCTTCCGCTCGGTACGGGCCCGGCTGCGCGCCGTCTTCGAGGCGGCCGACCAGGGCGACGAGACCCTCGCGGTAGCCCTGCTGAACTCCCTGCTGCTGGAGTTCCCGGTGAGCCCGCAGATCTCCGGGCACGACCACCGCGACGACGACGGCCGCCCGCTGTGGCACATGCACCTGGCCGACCACCCGTCCAACGCCACGGCGGGCTACGCGGCGATCGCCGCCATGGGCCTGGCCTTCCACCTGACCGAGTACGGCGTGGACCGTCTGGGCCTGTGCGAGGCGGCCCCCTGCCGCAACGCCTACCTGGACACCTCGACCAACCGCTCGCGCCGCTACTGCTCCGACCGCTGCGCCACCCGCGCCAACGTGGCCGCCTACCGCGCCCGCAAACGCCTGGAGGCCGACCGGTCGGCGAGCACCGGCCTGACGGCCGACAGCGCCCAGCGCACCCGCGCGAACGGCGAGCGCTGAACGTCCCGGCGCGGCCGCAGGCGCAGCCACACCTTGCCCAGCACCAGTTCCTCGGGCACGGTGCCGTAGTCGGTGCTGTCCCCGCCGGCGTACGCGTTGTCGCCGAGCACCCACCAGCCGCCCTCACGCCGCTCCACCGCCCGCTTGACGACGAGCAGGTCCTGCTGGAACGGATGGCGCAGCACGATCACGTCACCCGGACGGACGCGGGCGCCGTACTGCACCACCAGCCGGTCCCCGTGGTGCAGCGTGGGCACCATGGACGGCCCGGTCACCTCGGCCAGCCCAAGAGGCAGTACGGCACCCCTGCGCTCGCCCTCCTGCAACAGCTCCGGCATCCCCGGCACCTCCCCGGTCCGTTCCTCCACCAGTCTCAGTCTGACCCTGGACTTTTGTCCTAAGCCCCAGGGGGCACCCGCGAAAACGGGCCTTGCACGGAGTAATGTCCCACCTGAGAAGACGATCACGAGGAAGGAATGCTCCATGCTTTCCCGCCTGTTTGCCCCCAAGGTCAAGGTCAGCGCGCACTGCGACCTGCCCTGCGGTGTGTACGACCCGGCCCAGGCCCGCATCGAGGCGGAGTCGGTGAAGGCCGTCCAGGAGAAGATGGCCGGCAACGACGACCCGCACTTCCAGGCTCGCGCCACGGTCATCAAGGAGCAGCGCGCCGAGCTGGCCAAGCACCACGTCTCCGTGCTGTGGAGCGACTACTTCAAGCCCCCGCACTTCGAGAAGTACCCCGAGCTGCACCAGCTGGTCAACGACACCCTGAAGGCCCTCTCCGCGGCCAAGGCCTCCACCGACCCGGCCACGGGTCAGAAGGCCCTGGACTACATCGCCCAGATCGACAAGATCTTCTGGGAGACGAAGAAGGCCTGAACTCGAGGCTCGGTCCGGTGACCGGCGGTCGGTGCACCACCGCGGGCCGCTCCGGACAGTGAAGGGCCCGGCCGTACGGCCGGGCCCTTCGCCGTGGACGGGTCCGCCCGGCGGCCGGCGTGCGATGCTGGCCGGGTGATGTCGCGAGAGGATCTGGTCCGGTTGCGGCGGGCCCGGGACCGGATGGACCGGGAGTACGCCGAGCCCCTGGACGTGGCGGCGCTCGCGCGGACCGCGCTGATGTCACCGGGGCACTTCCAGCGCAGTTTCCGTGAGGCGTACGGGGAGACCCCCTACACCTACCTCATGACCCGGCGCGTCGAGCGGGCCAAGTCCCTGCTCAGGCGGGGTGACATGAGTGTGACGGAGGTGTGCCTGGCGGTCGGCTGCACCTCGCTGGGCTCGTTCAGCTCACGCTTCACCGAACTCGTCGGCGAGACCCCGAGCGCCTACCGCGCCCGCTCGCACGAGGAGAGCGCGGTGATCCCGGCCTGCGTGACCCGCGCCTTCACCCGCCCGAGACGCACGGGACCCCCGCCCGGGCCCTAGCCAGGGTCCGCCCGGGAGGTCTGTCCGGCGGATCAGGCCGCAGGCCTCGGCGCTGAGGCCGCCGGGCGTCGCGAGCCGGTGAAGCTTTCCGGTCACAGCACTAGCGTGGTGTGTATGGATCTCAAACTCCGGCAGTGCTTCATCGCCGTGGACGACCACGACAAGGCGCTCACCTTCTACCGCGACGTGCTGGGACTGGAAGTCCGCAACGATGTCGGGTTCGAGGGGATGCGGTGGGTGACCGTGGGGTCGCCGGCGCAGCCCGATGTGGAGATCGTCCTGGAGCCGCCCGCGGCCCATCCGGACATCTCCCCCGCCGACAAGGAGATCATGGCCCGGCTGCTGGCCAAGGGCGTGCTGCGGGGCGTCAACTTCACCACGAGCGACTGCGACGCCCTCTTCGCGCGGGTCCGGGAGTACGGCGCCGACGTCGTCCAGGAGCCCATGGACCAGCCCTACGGTGTACGGGACTGCGCGTTCCGGGACCCGGCCGGGAACATGCTGCGGTTCATGCAGCGCGCGCGGGAATGAACGCGCCGCCGGGTCCCGCGGACGGGGTTCTCCCGCCCGCCCGCGCCCGCGCCGCGCCCTACGATCCCGTCCATGAGCATCCGCTGGACGTACGCCTTCCTCGACCGGCCCGCCGGGCACTTCGGCCGTGCCCTGGACTTCTGGTCGGCCGTCACGGACACCCGGCCGTCCGAACGGCAGGGTGAGGACGACGAGTTCGCCACCCTGGTCCCGGTGGATCCCGGCGTCGACGCCTGCGGCAAGGTGCAGGCCGTCACGGACGGCCGGGGCGGCGCGCACCTCGACCTCGCCGTCGACGACGTACCGGGCCTGGTCGCCGCGGCCGTACGGCTCGGGGCCACGGCCGTCGCCGCGCACCAGGGGTGGGCCGTCCTGCGCTCACCGGCAGGGCAGTTGTTCTGCGCGGTGCCCTGGCGCGGGGAGGCGGTACGCCCGCCCGTCGTCCGCGGCACCCGCCTGGACCAGGTGTGCCTGGACGTCCCGCCGTCGGCCTTCGCCGGCGAAGTCGCCTTCTGGAGCGGCCTCCTGGAGGGCTGGGAGTCGCGGCCCGGCTCCCGGCCCGAGTTCCACGTGCTCGAACCGCCGTCCGGGCTGCCGGTCCGGGTGCTGCTGCAACGGCTGGACGAGGAACGGCCCCCCGCCGCCCATGTGGACCTGGCCTGCGCGGACATCGGCGCCACCCGCGCCTGGCACGAGCGCCTGGGCGCGACCCACGTGGCTGATCACCCGCAATGGACGGTGCTGCGGGACCCGGCCGGCGGGGTGTACTGCCTGACCGGCCGGGACCCGGAGACGGGCGGCCTGCCGTAGCGGGCTCCGAACGGCGTGTCTCCTCCCGCCCGGCCGGTGCACGGGGGGGGCGGCGCAGAAGATCGGCGGGGGCCGGCTGCCGGTGCGGTGAGAGGCGGGTCCCGCACACCGTGGGGCAGTGCGGGACCCGCCGACCGGAGCCCCGGGTCCGCGCGGGGTCAGGAACCGTGCGCACCCGGGGCCGCCGGAATCTCGTGCGCGTTCAGCTGCTGCGCCGGGTCACGAACTCGGCCAGCGCCAGCAGGCCCCCGGCGGCGGCGGGGTCCGGGACGGCGCGGGAGAGCTCGTGGACGGCCTGGGCCATCCGGTCGGCCGCCTGGGACTGCGCCCAGTCCCGGCCGCCGGCCCGCTCCACCGCCAGCGCGGCGCGCTCCTCCTCTCCTTCCTGATGCGGCCGGGCGTACAGCTCGGCGAGTTCCTCGGCCGCCGGCGTGCCGGAGGTGAGTGCGGCGACCACGGGCAGGGACTTCTTGCGGGCGGCGAGGTCGGCTCCGGCCGGCTTGCCGGTGCGGCGCGGGTCGCCCCATATGCCGATCACGTCGTCGATGAGCTGGAACGCCAGCCCCGCCTGCCGGCCGAACGCGTCCAGCGCCTCCACCTCCTCCTCGCCGGCCCCCGCGTACAGCGCCCCGGCGGCGCAGGCGCAGCCGATCAGCGCCCCTGTCTTGGCCTCGGCCATGGCGAGCACCTCGGGGAGGGTGACCTGGTCGGGCGGGCGCCGCTCCAGGGCCGTGTCCGCGTGCTGGCCCGCGCACAGCTCGACGACGCAGGACGCGAGCCGGGAGGCGGCCGCACGCGACGCCGGATGCGGGTCCTCGGCGAGCATCCGCAGGGCCAGCGCCTGCAGGGCGTCCCCGGCGAGGATGGCGTCGGCGTCACCGAACACCGTCCACGCCGTGGGCCGGTGCCGCCGGGTGGCGTCCCGGTCCATCACGTCGTCGTGCAGCAGCGTGAAGTTGTGGACCAGTTCCACCGCCGCCGCGGCCCGGGCGGCCCCGGCTCTCGCCGCCGGTCCGCCGAGCGCGGCGGCCGCGGTGAGCACCAGGGCCGGACGGATCGCCTTGCCCGCGTTTCCCGCGGTCGGTGTGCCGTCCGCGTCCTCCCAGCCGAAGTGGTAGCTCGCGACCCGGCGCATCGAGGCGGGCAGCGAGGCGACCGCGGAGCGCAGTTCGGGGTCGAACGACACCCGCGCCCGTTCCAGGATCTCCGCCGCGTCCTGCCCGTCCCACGCGCCTTCCTGCCCCCGGCAGCCGCCCCCCGGGCCACCGGCGGCGGTCTCGGAGCCGTCGGGGCGGCCGGGTCCGGCGGGGCGGGGCAGCGGCTCCACAGGCGCCGCCCCTTCCTGCCGCGCCGTCGGCGCGCCGCCCCGCGCGCCGGGCGGACGGGGTGTCGTCCCCGTCATGAACTCCGCCATCCGCTCCCCCTCGGAGACTGCGAGAACCGTGACGTCCGCCCGCAGGGCACCGGGCGCCCGCCGCCGGGGTGTACTCCCCGGCCCTTGGGGCGGGGACACCGGTGACCGGCGAAGGGCCTCAGCGCCAACGCCCGACCTCGATGTTCTCCAGCACACCCAGGGCGTCCGGCACCAGGACCGCCGCCGAGTAGTAGGCCGTCACCAGGTACTTGATGATGGCCTGTTCGTTGATGCCCATGAACCGCACGGACAGGCTCGGCTCGATCTCGTCCGGGATGCCCTTGGCGCGCAGCCCGATGACGCCCTGGTCGTCCTCTCCGGTGCGCAGCGCGATGATCGAGCTGGTCCGCGCCTCGGTGACCGGGATCTTGTTGCACGGGAAGATCGGCACCCCGCGCCAGGTGGGGATCCGGTTGCCGCCCATGTCGATCGTCTCGGGGACCAGCCCCCGCTTGTTCAGCTCGCGGCCGAACGCGGCGATGGCACGCGGGTGGGCGAGGAACAGTTTGGTGGAGCGGCGCCGGCTGAGCAGTTCGTCCATGTCGTCGGGGCTCGGCACCCCGTCGTGCGGCTGGATCCGCTGGTCGTACTCGCAGTTGTGGAGCAGTCCGAAGTCACGGTTGTTGATCAGCTCGTGCTCCTGGCGCTCCTTCAACGCCTCGACGGTGAGCCTGAGTTGCTGCTCCGTCTGGTTCATCGGCTGGTTGTAGAGGTCGGCCACCCGCGAGTGGATCCGCAGGACGGTCTGGGCGATGCTCAGCTCGTACTCGCGGGGCCGGGCCTCGTAGTCGACGAAGGTGTGCGGAATGTCCGGCTCGCCGCTGTGCCCCGCGGCCAGCTCGACCGCCTTCTCGCCGTACTTGTTGGTGCGCTGCCCGGGGATCGAACGCAGCCGCCCCAGGTGGGCGGTGAGCGAGTCGGCGCGCTCGGCGACCTGCTGGAAGTCGTGCCGGGACAGGACGAGCACGGTGCACGCGGTGGCGGCGCGGACCGTGTGGTCCCACATGGCGTCCGGGTCGAGCAGCGCCTGTTCGCCGAAGTAGGCGCCGTCGGCGAGGACGCCGAGGACCTGGTCGTCGCCGTAGGGGCCGGTGCCGACCTTCTCGGCCCTGCCGTGCGCGAGGAGGTAGACCTCCTCGGCCTGGTTCCCGAAGGAGGCGATCACCTGTCCGGCGGCGATCTCACGCTGCCTGCAGCGCTGGGCCAGTTCGGAGAGCACGTCGTCGTCCTCGTACCCGCGCAGCACCGGCAGCTCGCCGAGTTCGGCGGGGATCACCTCGACGCGGTCGCCGGTCTTCACGAAGGTGATCCGGCCGTCGCCGACCGCGTAGGTGAGCCGCCGGTTGACCCGGTACGTGCCGCCCTGCACGTCGACCCACGGCAGCATGCGCAGCAGCCAGCGTGAGCTGATCTCCTGCATCTGGGGTACGGACTTGGTGGTGGTGGCCAGGTTCCGCGCGGCCGCGGTGCCGAGGCTCTGCTGCGGCCGGTCCTGCTCCGTGCGGACCTCTTCGCCTACCGACATAGAGAATTGCCCTCCCGCTCTCATGCCCGGCCCGATCGGCGCCGCGCATCGATTTGCGAGCCCCAGCCTTCCATCACGTAACGTGTCCGTGCTATTACACGAAAGAGCGGGAATGGATCACCGTCGGTCCGGGCACGCGTAGCGATCCTGTTCGATTCGTGCTCGATCTCGGTGGGGCTGGCCCCCGGATGACCACCGCCCCGCCGTCGTCCGCCGCGGCGCGGGCGCGGCGGTGCGGGCAGGGCGGCGCGGGCGCGGCGGTGCCGGGGACAATGGACGGATGACCAGCTCCGCCGTCCCCGTCCCCGACCCTGCCGCCGCGCCGGCACCGAGGCTCCCCTCACCCCTGCAGGAGCTGAGCGACGACCGGTTCGGCCGGCGCGGGCTGCGCCTGCTGCTCAAGCGGGACGACCTGATCCATCCGGAGCTGACCGGCAACAAGTGGCGCAAGCTCGTCCCGAACCTCCGGGCCGCCGCCGGACGGACCGTCGTCACCTTCGGCGGCGCCTACTCCAACCACCTGCGGGCCACCGCGGCGGCGGGCCGCCTCTTGGGGCTGCCCACGGTGGGTGTGGTCCGCGGCCAGGAGCTGGCCGAACGTCCCCTCAACCCCTCCCTGGCCCGGTGTGCGGCCGACGGGATGCGTCTCCACTTCGTCGACCGGCAGACGTACCGGCGCAAGGCCGAACCGGCCACCCTGGCCACCGTCCTGCGCACGGTGGGGGCCGCGGACGCCTTCGTGGTGCCCGAGGGCGGCAGCAACTCCCTGGCCGTGCACGGCTGCACGGCGCTCGGCGCGGAGCTGGGCGACCGCGCCGACGTCGTCGCCGTCGCCTGCGGGACCGGCGGCACGCTCGCGGGCCTGGCCGCCGGGCTGCCACAGGGCGGGCGCGCCCTCGGCATACCGGTGCTCAAGGGCGGTTTCCTGGAGGCCTCGGTGCGGGCCCTGCAGGAAGAGGCCTTCGGCGCCCGGCGCGGCACGTGGTCCCTCGACGACCGCTTCCACTTCGGCGGCTACGCCCGCACCACCCCCCGGCTCGACGCCTTCGCCGAGGACTTCGGCGCGCGCCACGGCCTGCCCGTCGAGCGCCTGTACGTCGCCAAGATGCTGTACGGGCTGCTCACGCTGGCCGAGGAGGGTGCCTTCGCGCGCGGGACGACGATCGCCGCCGTCGTGACGGGCCGGCCGTTCCCGTCGTAGCCGGGTCCACACCGAGCCACGGCTCGACGAGCCGGGTCCCCCGGGCCCGGCCGCGGGCCGGGCGGCGGCGCGAGGGCCGTGCGCGTGCGGCTACGCGGCTTCCCGGTAGGCGGCCGCCTCCTCCAGGTCCAGCCTGCGCAGCAGCGTGCGCAGCATCTCGTCGTCGATGTAGCGGCCGTCCCGCAGGCGCACGAAGACCGCGCGCTCGGCACCGATCATGTCCCGCGACAGCCTGCGGTAGGTGTCGTCGACCGACTCGCCGGTGACCGGGTTGGTCTGGCCGAGGCGTTCCCACACGGCGTTGCGGCGGCGTTCCAGGACCGAGCGCAGCCGGTCGGCCAGCGGTGGCGGCAGGGCGTTGCGCTCGTCGGTGAGCAGTTCCTCCAGGCGCTGTTCGGCCACCCGGGAGGCCTGCGCCTGGGCGTTCGCCTCGGCGAGCGTGGCGGCCTGCGTGTCGTGGCCGGGGAACTTCAGCAGGCGGATCAGCGGGGGCAGGGTCAGGCCCTGCACGACCAGCGTCCCGATGACCGTGGTGAAGGTCAGGAAGAGGATGAGGTTCCGCTGCGGGAAGGGCCCCCCGCCGTGCACCGTGAGCGGGATCGAGAAGGCGATGGCCAGGGACACCACGCCCCGCATGCCCGCCCACGCGGTGACCATGGCACCTCTCCAGGTGGGGTTCTCCTCCCGCTCCCGCACCCGCCGCAGCAGCCTCGGCAGGAACGTCGCCGGGTACACCCACACGAACCGGGTGGCCACGACCACCAGGAAGACGGCGATCGCGTACCAGGCCGCCGCCGCTCCGGCGTACTCCTCCAGTCCCCGCAGGACGACCGGCAGTTGGAGGCCGATGAGGGCGAACACCGCCGACTCCAGCACGAACGCGACCATCTTCCACACGGCCTCCTCCTGGAGACGGGTGGCGAAGTCGACCTCCCACGCGCGGTGACCGAGGTAGAGGGCGACGGTGACGACCGCGAGGACCCCGGAGGCGTGCACCTGCTCGGCGACGCCGTAGGCGACGAACGGGATCAGCAGGGAGAGCGTGTTCTGCAGCAGCGCCTCCTTCAGGTGGGTGCGCAGCCAGTGCAGCGGCGCCATCAGCACGAGTCCGACGCCGACACCGCCGACCGCGGCGACGAGGAACTCCTCCACTCCCCCGGACCAGGTCGCGCCCTCGCCGACGGCCGCGGCGAGGGCCACCTTGTAGGCGGTGATCGCGGTGGCGTCGTTGAGCAGGGACTCCCCCTGAAGGATCGTGGTGATGCGCGAGGGGAGCCCGACGCGGCGGGCCACCGCCGTGGCCGCGACCGCGTCCGGCGGGGCCACCACGGCGCCGAGCACCAGGGCCGCGGTCAGCGGCAGCCCCGGAACGATCAGGTACGCGGCCCAGCCCACCACGAAGGTCGCGAACAGCGCGTACCCGACCGAGAGCAGCGCCACGGGCCGCAGTTGCGCGCGCAGGTCCAGGTAGGAGCTGTCCGCGGCGGACGTGTACAGCAGCGGGGGCAGCAGCAGCGGCAGGACCACCTCGGGGTCGAGGGTGTAGTCCGGCACCCCGGGGACGTAGGAGACGGCCAGCCCGGCGGCGACCAGCAGCAGCGGTGCCGGTACCGGGGTGCGCCGGGCGGCCCCGGCCACCACGGCGCTGCCCGCCACCAGCAACAGCAGCGGCATCACGTCCATCGTCCTCGCCCACCCATCGTCTCGTCCCGCCCGGATCGCCCCGCGCGGTCTTCCGCGCGGACGTCGTAATCTGGCAATCATGAAACAGTGCACGCACACCGACGCGCTGCCGCATCCGGAGCCCGGTCCCCGCAGCGAGACGTGCCCGGAGTGCCTGCGGGACGGTACACACCCCGTGCAGCTGCGGCTGTGCCTGACCTGTGGCCACGTGGGATGCTGCGACTCGTCGCCCGGGCAGCACGCCACGAAGCACCACAAGGAGACCGGCCACCCGGTGATGCGAACCTTCGAACCCGGGGAAGACTGGCGTTGGTGCTTCGTGGACCACGTCCTGGTGTGACCCGACTTTCGGACGGTTCGACCGTCTGACGTGTGGGTACGTCAACCCGGCGCGTGTCGCTCCCATTTGGATCCGCCCAACCCCTAGCCACGGAGCGTGTCCGTAGGTTTACTATGAGTGACAGAACGGGGTTGGGGTCCCGGGGACAGGAATGTCGAGCGCGCGGTAGCGTCACCGCTGGACCATGAATCGTGTGCCCCGGGGGGCGACCCTCGGCCCGAGAGAGCTTGTAGAGCTTGTACCACCTTGGAGGTGAGGGTGTCCCAGATCGCAGGCGAGCCCGCGGCGAACCAGGACTTCGTGGAAGTCCGGCTGCCGGCTGCGGGTGCCTACCTGTCGGTGCTGCGGACGGCCACGGCCGGCCTGGCGGCCCGTTTGGACTTCACCCTCGACGAGATCGAGGACCTGCGCATCGCGGTGGACGAGGCCTGCGCGATCCTGCTCCAGCAGGCCGTGCCCGGCTCGGTGCTCAGCTGTGTCTTCCGGCTGGTCGACGACTCCCTGGAGGTCACCGTCTCGGCCCCGACCACCGACGGTCACGCCCCCTCGCGGGACACCTTCGCCTGGACCGTCCTGTCGGCCCTGGCGGGCAAGGTCTCCTCCGCCGTCGACGAGGACAAGACCGTTTCGATCAGCCTCTACAAACAGCGCGGCGCGGGACCCGGGCCGGCGTGAGGAACGGGGACGGGCCGGTGCGGGACGAAGAGCGCGGCACACGGGAGCTGCCGGCCGAGGGCGCCATCGCGCCCCGCGCCGAGGCGGCGGGGACTCCTTCCGGAAGTCCTTCCGGGGGCGGGCCGGGCGCGCCGGCGGGGCCTTCGCGGCCCGCGGGCGGCATCGAGGGCATCGACGGCATCCCCGAGCAGGCCAGACCGCACCCGGACGACGAGACCCCGCGGCCCGGTCGTGCCGGCGAGGGGCCGCGGGAGCGGGACGACGCCGTGCAGGGCACGCCTCCGCCAGCGCGGAGCGATGCCTCCGCCGGCCACGGGGGTCCCCCCGTCCGGCCCCCGCAGCCGGGGGCTCAGGAGCGGGCAGGGGCTCGGGGAAGGGCGACGGGCGGGACGATGAGCGAGCACGAGCGATACTCCGAGGACGCCGCGCAGGGCGCCCCGAGCGTGCACGGCACGCGGCACGACCCTCATGACCGCAGTGGCGCCCGCGCGATGTTCGTGGAGCTGCGCGCGCTGCCGGAGGGCAGCCCGCAGTACGCGGAGCTGCGCAACCAGCTGGTCCGGATGCACCTGCCGCTCGTCGAGCACCTCGCGCGCCGTTTCCGCAACCGGGGCGAGCCGCTGGACGACCTCACCCAGGTCGCCACCATCGGGCTGATCAAGTCGGTCGACCGGTTCGACCCCGACCGCGGCGTCGAGTTCTCCACCTACGCGACCCCGACGGTCGTCGGTGAGATCAAGCGGCACTTCCGGGACAAGGGCTGGGCCGTGCGGGTGCCGCGCCGGCTGCAGGAGCTGCGGCTCTCCCTCACCACGGCGACGGCCGAGCTGTCCCAGCTGCACGGCCGCTCCCCCACGGTGCACGAGCTGGCGGAGAAGCTCGCCATCTCGGAGGAGGAGGTCCTGGAGGGCCTGGAGTCGGCCAACGCCTACTCCACGCTGTCCCTGGACGTCCCCGACACCGACGACGAGTCCCCGGCGGTCGCGGACACCCTCGGCGCGGAGGACGAGGCGCTGGAGGGCGTCGAGTACCGCGAGTCGCTGAAACCGCTGCTGGAGGACCTGCCACCGCGCGAGAAGCGCATCCTGCTGCTGCGCTTCTTCGGCAACATGACGCAGTCGCAGATCGCGCAGGAGGTCGGCATCTCACAGATGCACGTCTCCCGCCTGCTGGCCCGCACCCTGGCCCAGCTGCGGGAGAAGCTGCTGGTGGAGGAGTAGCCCCGCGCGCGAGCGGTGGTGCGCCCGCGCGGGACGCAGTCCGCCGGGCGGCCCGTGGGATGCGTGCGGCGCACGGCGGGGCGGAGCCTCCGCGCGACGGCGGCCCGCCGCGTGAGCGAAGCCGGGCGCGAGGGAGCCGGGCCTCCAGCGGGGGCGCCGCGGATGCGCGCCCCGGCGCCAGGGAGCCGGGCGTCCCGCGGCAGCGCCGCTGATGCGCGTGCGGCACCCCCCGCCCGCGGCACCAACCGCTTCCCTAGCGCTGTTCGCTCTCGTGCGCGCGGCCCGGGCCCCTGATGCCGAGGGCGCGGTTCGTCGCCGGGTGCACGAGCAGGACCAGCGAGGCCACGGCCACGGCCGCGAGCGCGATGCCCGCCGGGACGGCCACGCTGTCGGCCTGCAGCAGGCTGTAGGCGACGGGCAGCGCCATGATCTGGGTGATGACCGCCGGCCCCCGGCTCCAGCCGCGCCGGCGCAGCAGCCCGCGGGCGGCCAGCAGCGGCAGCAGCGCCAGCACGAGAACGGTGATCCCGCCGGTGACCGCCTGCTGCCGGTCACCGTCGCCCGTGAGGCCGAGGGCCAGCATCCAGACGCCGCCGACGAGCAGTGCGAGCCCCTCCAGCGCGCACAGCGCCGCCGCGGAGGTCAGCCGTCCTGGGCGCGGGCCGGAGGCGTCCGTGGAGTCGGTCCGGGAGTTCTGCTCACTGCTCACCCCAGAAGGGTAGCCTCAGCCCCGCGGAGCGGCCCTCGCGGAGCCGACCGCCGTGTCCAGGCTCACGCCCGCTCCTCTTACCCGATCCCTACCTCGGCCTGGGCCGAGTACTCCTCAGTAGGTACGCTGCTGACCATGCGTGCACTTCTCGTGGTCAATCCGGCGGCAACCACCACAAGCGCACGTACGCGCGACGTCCTGATCCACGCCCTCGCCAGTGAGATGAAACTGGACGCGGTCACCACCCAGTACCGCGGCCACGCCCGCGATCTGGGCCGGCAGGCGGCGGACAGCGACGACGTCGACCTGGTCGTGGCCCTCGGCGGCGACGGCACGGTCAACGAGGTGGTGAACGGCCTGCTGCACCGGGGCCCCGACCCCGAGCGCCTGCCCCTCCTCGCGGTGGTGCCGGGAGGCTCCACCAACGTCTTCGCCCGCGCCCTGGGCCTGCCCAACGACGCGGTCGAGGCGACCGGCGCGATCCTGGACGCCCTGCGCGAGGGAAGCGAGCGCACGGTCGGGCTGGGACTCGCGTCCGGGACGCCGGGCACCGACGACGCGGCGGTCCCCGAACGCTGGTTCACCTTCAACGCCGGACTCGGATTCGACGCGGGTGTCGTCGGCCGCGTCGAGCAGCAGCGGGAGCGCGGCAAGAAGTCCACGCACGCCCTGTACGTGCGCCAGGTGCTGCGCCAGTTCTTCGGCGAGCCGAACCGCCGGCACGGCGCGATCACCCTGGAGCAGCCGGGCGAGGACCCGGTCGCCGACCTGGTGGTGGCGATAGTCTCGAACACCTCGCCGTGGACCTACCTGGGCAATCGCCCGATGTACACGTCCCCCAAGGCGTCGTTCGACACCGGCCTCGACGTGCTCGGTCTCAGCCGTCTGTCCACGGCCGCGGTCGCCCGGTACGGCACCCAGTTGCTCACTTCGTCCCCGGAGCGCGGACCGCAGGGCAGGCACGCCCTGTCGCTGCACGACCTGAGCAGCTTCACCTTGCATTCGAAGGCGCCGCTCCCCCTCCAGATGGACGGTGACCACCTGGGGCTGCGTACGAGCGTGACGTTCACAGGCGTACGCCGTGCACTGCGTGTGATTGTGTGAGCGGAAGGGCCTAAAGTCCTTTCACTCGAACGTTTAGGCCAGGATCCACCCCATGGAAGTACGGCTGTGACCTAGTCGACACCGAGGAATCCAAAAAAAGTTTCCGGAAGGGGTTGTATCCGCCGCCGAGGTTTGCGAATCTCTACATGGCGATCGGGACGGCCCCACACCGGGCCCCGGAGATCGCCGGAACCCCTCTTCAATCCACAGGACCACGCCAGGGAAACCTGACGGTCGGCCCTTCACTTGTTGAGGGATTCGTGAAAGCGTTCACATTCACAAGCACTTGCACGTAATACCAAGGAGAGGTAGCAGCCATGGACTGGCGTCACAACGCCGTTTGCCGCGAGGAAGACCCCGAGCTCTTCTTCCCCATCGGCAACACCGGTCCTGCGCTGCTGCAGATCGAGGAAGCCAAGGCCGTCTGCCGTCGCTGCCCGGTTATGGAGCAGTGCCTGCAGTGGGCGCTCGAGTCCGGCCAGGACTCCGGCGTCTGGGGTGGTCTCAGCGAGGACGAGCGCCGTGCGATGAAGCGCCGCGCCGCCCGCAACCGGGCCCGTCAGGCCTCCGCCTGACCACAGCCACCCCGCTGACAGCCTGAGCTTGGCGGCGCGTGCAGCGTGCACGCATCCCCCGCCCCCGAGCCGCAGCGCGCAGTACCCCCGATGCTCCCCCAGGCTCTTCGAGCACGGGGTACCCCCATTCCGATGGGGCAGCAACGAGCGACTGGCCCCGGACCTGCCAAGGTCCGGGGCTTTTTGCTGTGCCGACGACGGGGGCGGGGCGGACCGGGCGGGCGGATCCCGCGGGAGCGGTGATGATGGGGGGCGACCCTCGTGAGGAACGGTCACCGCGAAACCGTTCGCTGGGAAGAAGGTTCGACGTGAGGAACGGTTCGCCGTGCGGAACGGCTCCCCGCCACCGGCTACTTGGGCGTCCCCACCGGGATGTCGAGCACCACGCGCGTGCCCCGCTCGGGCGCCGGGACCATGTCGAAGGTGCCGCCCAACTCGCCCTCCACCAGGGTCCGTACGATCTGCAGGCCGAGATTGCCCGAGCTGTGCGGATCGAAGCCCTCGGGCAGCCCCACTCCGTCGTCCTGCACGGTGACGAGCAGACGGCCCTCGCGCGTGGTGCCGCCGCGGACCGCCGACACCTCGACGGTTCCGGTGTCGCCCTCCAGGAAGCCGTGCTCCAGGGCGTTCTGCAGGACCTCGGTCAGGACCATCGACAACGGCGTGGCGACCTCGGCGTCCAGGATCCCGAACCGGCCGCTGCGCCGGCCGGCGACCTTGCCCGGCGAGATCTCTGCGACCATCGCCAGCACCCGGTCGGCGATCTCGTCGAACTCCACCCGCTCGTCCAGGTTCTGAGACAGCGTCTCATGGACGATGGCGATCGAGCCGACCCGGCGAACCGCCTCCTCCAGTGCCTCTCGGCCGCGTTCGGAGTCGATGCGCCGGGCCTGGAGCCGCAGGAGCGCGGCCACCGTCTGGAGGTTGTTCTTGACCCGGTGGTGGATCTCCCGGATGGTCGCGTCCTTGGTGATCAACTCACGCTCACGGCGGCGCAGTTCGGTGACGTCGCGGAGCAGGACCAGTGAACCGATGCGGGTCCCCTTGGGTTTGAGCGGGATGGCCCGGAACTGGATCACCCCGTCGTGCGCCTCGATCTCGAACTCGCGCGGCGCCCAGCCGCTCGCCAGCTTCACCAGTGCCTCGTCCACCGGGGCGCGGGACGGGGCGAGTTCGGCCGTGGCCTCGCCGAGATGATGGCCGACGAGGTCGGCGGCCAGACCGAGCCGGTGGTAGGCGGACAGCGCGTTCGGCGAGGCGTAGGTGACCACGCCGTCGGCGTCCAGCCGGATCAGGCCGTCCCCGACGCGCGGCGAGGCGTCCATGTCGACCTGCTGGTCGGGGAAGGGGAAGGAGCCGGCCGCGATCATCTGCGCCAGGTCGGAGGCGCTCTGCAGGTACGTCAGCTCCAGCCGGCTCGGGGTGCGGACGGTGAGGAGGTTGGTGTTGCGCGCGATGACACCGAGGACGCGTCCCTGGCGCCGTACCGGGATGGACTCGACCCGGACCGGTACCTCCTCGCGCCACTCCGGGTCTCCCTCGCGGACGATCCGCCCCTCGTCGAGCGCGGCGTCGAGCATCGGGCGGCGGCCGCGCGGGACGAGGTGGCCGATCATGTCGTCCTGGTAGGACGTCGGGCCGGTGTTGGGCCGCATCTGGGCGACGGAGACGTAACGGGTGCCGTCCAGCGTGGGTACCCACAGCACCAGGTCGGCGAAGGAGAGGTCGGAGAGCAGCTGCCACTCCGAGACCAGCAGGTGGAGCCATTCGAGATCGGAGTCGTCGAGGGCGGTGTGCTGGCGTACGAGTTCGTTCATGGAGGGCACGTCTGCGAGCGTACCCGGGCGTTTGTACGGTTTCGAAATACGCGGGGGCACGGGGGACGGGTCCGCGGGGGGGCCGGGTGGGGTGGGGCGCCGCGAGGGGCTAGGCCCTGCGACTGCCCGAAGCATGCGGGCCCCGGGCCCGGGTGCGGCCCGGCCCGGAGACACCCGCGGGCCGCGGCGCCTGAGAGGGACCCTCAACCCTCCCGGCACCGCAGCCCGGAGCAACATCGGCCGTGGGGTGTGCGGTCCCGGTCGGCCGAAGGGTGAGGAGCCGGGGCAGTCAGGGCAGAGAGCACCGGTTCCTCGGTCCGCCCTCCTGTGCGGGGAGGACGGAGGTTCACGTGTTCACCTCGTGTGCCTGTGACGCGCGTGCGCGGCGCACAGGCCTTCGTTCTGGATCCCTCTCGATTCTGGACTAGACCACTTGCGCCTGTCCATGAGCGGGAAGCACTTCGTTGTGCCTTCTTCGTCGAACGACCGGCTCGAGACCGGCCGGGGCCGGCGGCCGAGCCCACCGGCCGCGCCCGCTGGGCGGTGACCGACCGGGACTGCCCGGCCGACCGGACGTGCCGGACCGGCCGTCGGCCGTCAGGGGCCGGACGCCGGGCGTTCGTCACGGAGCAGCCTAGCCCGCCCGGCTCAGCCACGGGGCCAGATGGTCATGGCAATTTCCGCCACCGCCTCCAGTTCCTCGCGGCTCGCACCGTCGCGGGCCTGCTGGGACATCCCCTGGACCAGCGCGCCGACGTACCGGGCGAGCGCGCCGGTGTCGGTGTCCGCGGGCAGCGTGCCGGCGGCCACGTCCGCCTTGATGCGGCTCTCGAAGGCCGCGATGTTCTCGTTGCGCCGCGCCCGCAGGGACTGTTCGACCTCGGGCGTCGTGCAGTTGGTGGCCGCGTGGATGACCAGGCAGCCGTGCGGACGGCCCGGGGCGGTGTACTCGGCCGCCGCCTCGCGCAGGATCCGTTCGACGGCGGCGCGGGCCGTGGGCTCCTCCGTCAGGGCGCGGGCGCCGAAGGACCCGTACCGCTCGCCGTAGTCGCGGACCACCTCGGCGAAGAGCGCCTGCTTGTCGCCGAAGGCCGCGTAAAGGCTGGGAGCGCCGATGCCCATGGCTCGGGTGAGGTCCGAGACGGAGGTGCCTTCGTACCCGTGCTCCCAGAAGGCCAGAACGGCCTTCTCCAGTGCGGTCGTCCGGTCGAACGAGCGGGGCCGGCCACGGCGCCGGGCGCCCGGCACGCCTGCCGCACCGGCGCTGACCTGCTCTTCTGTCGCCTGCTTCACCACCATGGGGTGATTTTATAGCGGACACTAGAGAAATGACAGCCGCGTGCGGTACGGTCTTTCTGTAGCGACCGCTAGGGAAATTCGGAGGGGCTTGCCATGGGGACGGACGAGCGCTCGGGCGCCACCGGGGGGACGGACGGGGCCGCGGGCTCGCTCGCGGGGAGGACCGCGCTGGTCACCGGGGCGAGCAGGGGTATCGGGCGAGGCGTCGCCGAGCGGCTGGCACGGGACGGCGCGCGCGTCGCCGTGCACTACGGGAGCAACGAGGCGGCGGCGCAGGACACGGTCGCCGCGATCCGGGCGGCGGGCGGCTCGGCCTTCGCCATCGGCGTCGAGCTGGGGCGGCCCGGCGACGCCGAGGCGCTCTGGGCGGAGTTCGACCGGCACGCGGACGGTGTGGACATCCTGGTGAACAACGCCGGGATCGGCACGTCACCGCCGCTGGAAGAGATCGACGAGGAGCAGTACGACCGGGTCTTCGCGGTGAACACCAAGGCACCGTTCTTCATCGTCCAGCACGGCCTGGGCCGCCTGCGCGACGGCGGCAGGATCGTCAACATCTCCACCGGCCTCGCTCGCGACGCCGTCATGCCGGACAAGGTGGCCTACTCGATGACGAAGGCCGCGCTCGACGTGTTCAGCCGGGACCTGTCGAAGCTGCTGGGTCCGCGCGGCATCACGGTCAACTCGGTGGGGCCGGGCCTCATCGACACCGACAACACGGCCGGACTGCTGCACCGGACACCGGGCGGCTGGGAGCGGGGGGCGGCGATGTCCGCGCTCGGGCGCGTGGGCACACCCGCCGACGTGGCGGACGTGGTGGCGTTCCTCGCCTCGGACGGGGGACGGTGGGTGACGGGGAGCTGGGTGGACGCGACGGGGGGTTCGCTGATGTAGGCGCGGGCAGGCGCCGGGACACGTGAGGGCAGGGGGGGTCGCCGGGGCGGACGGGGGCCGGGAAGTGACGGGTGGAAAGGCGGCAGCGGCGGGGAGGTGACGGCCGGGTGGCGAGGCCCTGAAGCCGAGGGCCGGGGGTTGCGCGGGACGGGTCCTGGGAACCCGATTCTGCTAGATTGGTCTAAACCACACGACCCCTCCTTTCCGGGTCCGGTCCCCTTCTCGGCTCTCCTCAGATCGGCAGGCCCAGCGTGGAAGTTGTCATCGTTCCGGATGCCAGGGCGGGCGGCGAGCTCATCGCCGAGGCCATGGCGCAGTTGCTGCGGCGGAAGCCCGACGCCCTGCTCGGCGTTGCCACGGGTTCCACTCCGCTGCCCATCTACGAAGCGCTGGCGGCCAAGGTGCGTTCCGGCGCCACTGACACCTCCCGGGCGCGGATCGCTCAGCTCGACGAGTACGTGGGGCTGCCCGCCGATCACCCGGAGTCCTACCGCTCCGTGCTGCGCCGGGAGGTGCTGGAGCCGCTGGGGATCGATATGGAGGCGTTCCTGGGACCCGACGGAACCGCCGAGGACGTGCAGGCGGCCTGCGAGGCGTACGACAAGGCGCTGGCCGAGGCGGGGGGTGTGGATCTCCAGCTGCTCGGCATCGGCACCGACGGGCACATCGGGTTCAACGAGCCGTGCTCGTCGCTCGCCTCGCGGACGCGCATCAAGACGCTGACCGAGCAGACGCGCGTGGACAACGCGCGCTTCTTCGACGGCGACGTCGACCAGGTCCCGCACCACGTCATCACCCAGGGCATCGGAACGATCCTGGAGGCCCGGCACCTGGTGCTGCTGGCGACGGGTGAGGGCAAGGCGGACGCGGTCGCCGCAACCGTCGAGGGACCGGTAGCGGCGGTCTGCCCGGCCTCGGCGCTGCAGCTCCACCCGCACGCCACCGTCGTCGTCGACGAGGCCGCCGCCTCCAAGCTGAAGCTCGCCGACTACTTCCGCCACACCTACGCCCACAAGCCGGAGTGGCAGGGCATCTAGGGCCCGCCGCGCCCGCGCGGCAGGCGAAGGCGCCGGTGCGCTGGAGGGCGCGACCGGTGCCTTCGCCGTACGCCCCCCGAGGCCCGGCCGAGCCCGCCTCGGGCCCCGTGCCTCCCGTCGGCGGCCGAGCCGTCGGCGGTGACGCCCGATCACCGGGGCGCCGTGCGCGGACCTCCCCACGGCCACGGCGGACAACCGAACCCCGGAGCCCAGGGCCCCCTCGCCCGCAGGCGGCCCCCGGCCGGCCCGTGCCGCCTCCCGGCCCGCGCCCGCCGGCGTCCATGAACGGGTCAGATCCCCAGCCGGGCGCCCTCCGGGGCCGGGGATGAACGGGCTCCGCCCGGCAGGGTGCTGCCGGGCGGAGGGGCCCCCGTCACAGGCGGGGCGCCGGTGTGCGGATCGAGGCGCCCCCGCAGAGCGCGCGCCGCAGGAACCACCGTCCTGCGCCGCTCACTCCCCCGCGATGACCTCCGTCGCGACGGCCTCCCCCGCGATGACCTCCGCCGCTGCCCGGCCGCATACGCGGGCCGCGCCGTGGGTGGCGATGTGGAGGGAGCCCCTGGAGGGAGCCTGGGGGACGCCCATCTCGACCACGACGGTGTCGGGGCGCGCCGCGATCAGGGTGTCGAGGGCCGCCGCCATCCAGGGGTGACGGTGTTCGTCGCGGACGACCGCCACCACCCTGCGGCCGGCCGCCGCCTCCAGGGCCGCCTGCCCGGCGTCCGGACCGCTGAAGCTGCCGGTCTCCGTGCCGGGCAGGAGGCGGCCGAGTTCCGCCGCCACGCCCCAGGGGGTCTCGGTGCCGACGGCGATGTTGGCGACGGGGGCGAGGGCGGCGACATAGGGCGGCCGGGTGAGGGGGGTGAACGTTTCAGCGACGGTGACCCGCAGGGCGCGGCGGGCCGCCCGCAGTCCGACCTCCGGGTCGGCGGGGGTCCGCGCCGCGGCGGCCGCCGCGGAGGCGGTCCAGCGGGCCAGGGCGCGGACCCGTTCGGCGGCGTCCGCGAGCCGCTCCTCGGGCAGGTCCCCGGAGCGGACCGCGGCGACCAGGGCGTCGCGCAGCCGGCGTACGGTCTCCTCGTCCGCGAGGCCGCCGCCCACGCAGATCGCGTCGGCACCGGCGGCGACGGCGAGGACGCTGCCCCGCTCGATGCCGTAGGTGTCGGCGATGGCCTTCATCTCCACGGCGTCGGTGACGATCAGGCCGTCGTAGCCGAGTTCGCCGCGCAGGAGGTCGGTCAGGACGCGCCGGGACAACGTTGCCGGAAGTTCCGGCTCCAGGGCCGGTACGAGGATGTGCGCGCTCATCACGGCCTTGGTGCCGGCGGCGATCGCCGCGCGGAACGGTGCCAGGTCGCGTTCGTGGAGCACGTCGGTGTCCACGTCGATGCGCGGCAGCGCGTGGTGGGAGTCGACCGCGGTGTCGCCGTGCCCGGGAAAGTGCTTGGTGCAGGCGGCGACGCCCGCCGCCTGCAGTCCGGTGACGTAGGCGGCGGTGTGCCGGGCGACCAGGTCCGGGGCGGCGCCGAAGGAGCGGACGCCGATGACCGGGTTGCCGGGGTTGGAGTTGACGTCGGCCGAGGGCGCCCAGTTGAAGTTGGCGCCGCACTCGGCGAGCCGCCGGCCCAGCTCCCGGGCGACGTGCTCGGTCAGCTCCACGTCGTCCACCGCGCCCAGCGCGTGGTTGCCCGGGAAGCTGGAGCCGGTGCGCACCTCCAGGCGCGTGACGTCGCCGCCCTCCTCGTCGATGGCGACCAGGACGTCCTCGCGTTCGGCGCGGAGCTGGGCGGTGAGGGCGCTCAGCTGCCCGGCCGTGGCGACGTTGCGGCCGAACAGGGCGACCGAGGCCAGTCCTTCGCCGAGGTGGCGCAGCAGCCAGTCGGGGGCCGTGGTCCCCGTGAAGCCGGGCTGGAGGACGGTCAGCGCGTCCCGGGCGAGTGCGTCGTTGTGCGAGCCGGACGCGGTGGTGCCGCTGGCGAATGTCGTCATCGGGTGGCGTTATCCCTTCACGGCGCCCGCGGTCAGGCCCGCGGCCATCTTGCGCTGTACGAGGAGGAACAGAACGACGATCGGTACGGCCATCATGGTGGCTCCGGCCATCATCGGGGCGTATTCGGTGCCGTGCTTGGTGGTGAAGTTGCCGAGCCAGACGGTAGCGGTCTCGTGCTCCTGGCTCATCAGCATCAGGGCGTAGAGGTACTCGTTCCAGGCCTGGATGAAGCCGTAGACGGAGGTGGCGACCATGCCGGGGGCGAGCAGCGGGAAGACGACCCGGACGAAGGCGCCGGTGCGGGTGCATCCGTCGACCATGGCGGCCTCCTCCAGCTCCTTGGGGATGTTGACGATGAAGCCGCGCAGCGTCCACACCGTGAAGGGGAGGATGAAGGTCAGGTACGTGATGATGAGGCCGGTCAGCTTGTCGTACTGCCCCAGGTCGTTGAGGAGCAGGAAGATCGGGATGATCATCGCGACCAGCGGCACCATCTGCACCGCCAGGATGCCGACGATCACGATCTTGCGGCCGCGGAAGGCGAACCGGGAGATGGCGAGCGCGGCCAGGGTGCCGACGATCATGCCGACGACCACCACGACCAGCGAGACGACGAGGCTGCGCCCGACGGGGCCCCAGAAGTCCGCGATGTCCAGGGCGCGTCTGAAGTTGTCGAAGGTGAGGCCGGTCGGCAGCAGGCTCGGGTCCGGGTCGATGGCGTCCTTGGCCGGCTTGAACGCCGTGTTGAGCATCCAGTAGAGGGGGAAGCCCAGGACGAGGAAGACCAGCAGGCCGAGCAGGTTCCAGCCGAGCTTCGGCGACCGGCGGCGGCGGACCGGAGGGGTGGCGGTGGTCGTGCCGCTCAGGGTGCTCATTCGACCTCTCCGATCTTCAGCATCTGGCGCATGTACACGGCGACCACGCCCAGCAGCAGCAACACGGTGATCAGGGCGATCGCCGAGCCCTGCGCGTAGTCGTTGACCACGAAGGCGCGGTCGTAGGAGTAGGTGTTGAGGATCTGGAACTCCGCCTCGGGGTGGCCGCCGCGCATGACGAACACCTGCGGGAAGACGCCCATGTCCCAGATGACCGACAGGGTCGTGAGCATCACGATGATCGGCTTGAGGATGGGCAGCGTGACGTAACGGAAGACGCCCCACGCGCCGGCGCCGTCCAGCCGGGCGGCCTCCTCCATCTCCTTGGGCACCTGGGTGAGGCCCGCGCTGAGCGTGATGACGACGAAGGGCACGGCCCCCCACACCACGAGGAGCATGATCACCGCGAGGCCCTGGGGGCCGCTGGCGAACCAGTTGTGGCCGATCATGTCGACCCCGGGCAACTTGCTGACCAGCGCGTTGAGGATGCCGTAGTCGGCGTCGAAGATCCACTTGAAGACGGTGGTGGCGACGATGACGGGCATGCCCCAGCTCGCCACCAGCACGATGTTGATCAGTGTCTTCACCCAGCCGGAGACCCGCTGCTGGAGCAGGGCCAGCGCCATGCCGATGACCATGGTGAGGACCACGCAACCGACGGCGAAGACGATGGTGCGCACGACGACGGCCCAGAAGTCGCCGTCGCTCAGCACCTTGCTGAAGTTGTCGAACCCGACCCACTCGGCGCCCTGGAAGCCCCACAGCTGGGGCTGCCCGAACTTCTGGAAGGACAGGGTGACCAGGCGGACCAGCGGATAGGCCATGACCAGGGCGAGGACCAGCAGGCAGGGCGCGAGGAGCAGCCAGGGTGTCGCCGCGCCGCCGGACGTCCGGTTTCTGCGTGGCCGGTTCACCGCGGCGGGCGGCGGCGCCTGCCGCGGCGGCGGCACCTTGGCAGGGGTGGTCGTGTCTGCGGCACTCATCGCGCGCTCCTCAGCGGTCCCTCATCAGGTGGTACGAAGGCGAAGCAGGCCAAAGCCGTGCGCGGCCGCGCGGGGGCCGGGCCCCGGCCGGCGGCCGTGCCAGGAGCAGGGCCCCGCGCGCGGCGGGGCCCTGCGGCCGGGTCACTTGGTGTTGATGACCTTGTCGATCGCGGCGTCCGCGTCCTTGGCCGCGGCCTCGACCGACTTCTTGCCGGTGCCGATGCTCTGCAGCATGGTCTGCAGCACCTGGGCCTTCTCGACCTGGCCCCAGCCCGGCGCCATCGGGACGAACCAGCTGGACTCGGCGGCGGTGGCCGGGACCGCGGTCTTCGGGTCGCTCTTCAGCGTCGCGAGGTCGGTCTTGTTGTTGGGCAGGTTGCCCTTGGCGATCAGGCCCTTCTGGCCGCCCGAGCCGGTGAAGGCGTTGATCCACTCGGCGGCGAGCGCCTGCGCCTTGGACTTGACCGGCACGGCGAGGTCCGAACCGCCCAGGAAGACCGGCATGTTCTTGCCGGACGGACCGGGCATCACGAAGTTCTCGACCTTGTCCGCGAGCTTGCCGACCTTGTCGTTCTTCGGGTCGGCGGCGGTCGCGCCCTCCCAGGCGGCGGCGAAGATCATGCCGGACTTGCCCTGGCCGTAGACGATCGGCCGGTCGGCCTCGTCCTTGGTCTTGTCACCGTGCATGTACTTGTCGAGGACGGCCTTGTAGTCGTTCAGGCCCTTGAGGGACTCGGGGGAGGACAGGTTGGCCTTCCACTGGCCGCCCTCCTCCTTGGCGATGGAGCCGCCGGCGTCGTAGACGAAGGACATGGCGGCGTACCAGTCACGGCTGGGCTGGTACCAGGCGCTGAACTTGTCGCCCTGCTTCGTCTGCACCTTGTCCAGGTCGGAGAGCAGTTCCTGGTACGTCTTCGGGGTGGTCTTCACACCGGCCTGGGCGAAGACGTCCTTGCGCCAGTTGGCCACGCGGCCGCCGGCGTAGTAGGGGACGCCGTAGGTCTTGTCCTCGTAGGTCACCGAGGCCTTGAGGCCGTCCAGCCAGCCGGAGGAGTTGTCGAACTTCGACGCGTCCAGGGGGGCGAAGGCGCCCTTGACCATGTAGCCGAGCATCTCGGTGTTGCCCATCTCGACCACGTCGGGGGCCTTGTCGGTGGCGAGCACCGCGTCGAGCTTGGTGTTCTTGTCCGGCCAGCCGTAGTACTCGTGCTTGACCTTCAGGCCCGGGTGCTTCTTGGCGACCGCGTCGTCGGCCGCCTTGACCAGGTCCGGCCAGTTGTTCTGCGCGTCGACGGTGAGCCAGACGGTCAGCTCCTTGGCGTCGGCCCCCTTCGAGCCCCCGTCCTTGTCGTCACTGCCGCCACACGCCGCGATGGAGACCATCATGCCCGCGATACCGATCGCAGCAACCAGCTTGCGCTTCACGCCACCCTCCTCAAGGGATGCCACAAACCCCCCTGCCTCCCCGCGGTTGAGCGACAGTGGAAGCGTCAGCGCATACCGCCCATGGGGCTGGGACCTGGACCAATGGTGTAGACCAGTAGGGGGAGCTTGGCCCAGACCAATAGGGCTGTCAAGGGTGCGCCGACCCGCTCAACTGCTCCGTTATGGGACCGCGATATGCAGGGACCTTTCATTGCTCAAGCGGTCAAACGGACGTCCCCGCTCCACTGGACCACCGGCCGTCATTTCCCCCTGGCCGGACGCCTGTTCGTGTGGACCACCCGTCCCAAGGACGGACGATGGACTAGACCAGCAGGGGTCACGGCGGTATACAGAGGAGATCACGGAGCGTGCGGGAGAGCACCCCGCACAAGAAGCCGTGCCACGATGTGAGCCGTGGCCGACGGGACGTCGGCCGCTTCGGCACCGGAGCCGGGAAGGCGGAGCATGAGCACCGACGTCAGCAGTGCGGAGAACGAGGGTGGGGCGACCGTCCGTACCGCGCGCGTGCCCAAGTACTACCGCCTGAAGAAGCACCTGCTCGACATGACCCAGACGCAGACGCCCGGGACCCCCGTGCCGCCCGAGCGGACGCTCGCGGCCGAGTTCGACACCTCGCGCACGACCGTGCGCCAGGCGCTGCAGGAACTGGTCGTCGAGGGCCGGCTCGAACGCATCCAGGGCAAGGGCACCTTCGTCGCCAAGCCGAAGGTCTCCCAGGCGCTGCAACTGACCTCCTACACCGAGGACATGCGCGCCCAGGGCCTGGAGCCGACCTCCCAGCTGCTGGACATCGGCTACATCACCGCCGACGACCGGCTCGCCGACCTGCTCGACATCACCACCGGCGGGCGCGTCCTGCGTATCGAGCGGCTGCGCATGGCCAACGGCGAGCCCATGGCCATCGAGACCACCCACCTGTCGGCCAAGCGCTTCCCCGCGCTGCGCCGCAGCCTGGTGAAGTACACCTCCCTGTACACCGCCCTCGCCGAGGTCTACGACGTCCACCTCGCCGAGGCCGAGGAGACCATCGAGACCTCGCTGGCCACCCCGCGCGAGGCCGGCCTGCTCGGCACCGACGTGGGCCTGCCGATGCTGCTGCTCTCCCGGCACTCCCAGGACCGCACGGGCCAGCCCGTGGAGTGGGTGCGCTCGGTGTACCGCGGCGACCGCTACAAGTTCGTGGCGCGGCTCAAGCGGCCGATGGACTGACGGCGCGGCCCCCTCACCGGCCCCGCGCTGCCCCTGCGGCCGGCCCCCCGGCACGGCCCGCGCGGCCGTATGCGGAACCGGTATGCGGACAAGGGGTTCCGTTACCTGTCACCGTGACCTAGATTGCCTGCGCAATCGCACGGCTGACCAGCGAGGGGACGGAGCCGCACATGTCAGATGAGCCAGGAGTGGGCAAAGGGGTGGTGACACCCCTGCGGGTCGTCATCGGCCTCTGCCTCGTCGCGCCGTTCGTGGCGATGCTGTGGGTCGGTTCGTACGCCAAGGTCGGCCCCACGTTCATCGGCATCCCGTTCTTCTACTGGTACCAGATGCTGTGGGTGGTCATCTCCACGGTCCTCACGGTGATCGCCTACCGGCTGTGGCAGCACGACCAGCGCGGTCGCCGCACGGCCGGCACCGCCTCCGCGAAGGGCGGTGCGACCCGGTGAAGGACGGCGTCAACGGCGTCGCGCTCGGCGTCTTCATCTTCTTCTTCCTGCTGGTCACCGTCATGGGGTTCCTGGCCGCGCGCTGGCGCCGGGCGGAGAACGAGCACAGCCTCGACGAGTGGGGCCTGGGCGGCCGGTCGTTCGGCACCTGGATCACCTGGTTCCTGCTCGGCGGCGACCTGTACACGGCGTACACCTTCGTCGCCGTGCCCGCGGCGATCTACGCGACCGGCGCGGCCGGGTTCTTCGCGGTGCCGTACACGATCCTGGTGTACCCGCTGATCTTCACCTTCCTGCCGCGGCTGTGGTCGGTCTCGCACAAGCACGGGTACGTGACCACGTCGGACTTCGTGCGCGGCCGGTTCGGCTCCAAGGGCCTGTCGCTGGCGGTGGCGCTCACCGGCATCCTCGCCACCATGCCGTACATCGCGCTCCAGCTCGTCGGCATCCAGGCGGTGCTCGACGTGATGGGCGTGGGCGGCGGCGAGAACACCAACTGGTTCGTGAAGGACCTGCCGCTGCTGATCGCCTTCGGTGTCCTGGCGGCGTACACGTACTCCTCGGGTCTGCGCGCCCCGGCGCTGATCGCGTTCGTGAAGGACGCGCTCATCTACATCGTCATCGCGGTCGCGATCATCTACATCCCGATCAAGCTGGGCGGCTTCGACGACATCTTCGCCAAGGCCGCCGACGCGTTCGGCCAGACGAACCCGGCCACCGGCAAACCGCGCGGCGCGGTGGTGCCGGGCGAGGCGAGCCAGTGGACCTACGCCACCCTCGCCCTGGGCTCCGCGCTCGCGCTGTTCATGTACCCGCACTCGATCACCGCGACGCTCTCCTCCAGGAGCCGTGAGGTGATCCGCCGCAACACCACGATCCTGCCGCTGTACTCGCTGATGCTGGGTCTGCTGGCACTGCTGGGCTTCATGGCCATCGCGGCGGGCGTGAAGGTCCAGAACGGGCAGCTCGCCATCCCGCAGCTGTTCGAGGACATGTTCCCCGACTGGTTCACCGGCATCGCCTTCGCGGCGATCGGCATCGGGGCACTGGTCCCGGCGGCGATCATGTCGATCGCGGCGGCGAACCTGTTCACCCGCAACATCTACAAGGACTTCATCAGGCCGGACGCGACGGCCGCGCAGGAGACCAAGGTCTCCAAGCTGGTGTCCCTGCTGGTGAAGGTGGGCGCGCTGGTCTTCGTCCTGACCATGGACAAGACCGTGGCGATCAACTTCCAGCTGCTGGGCGGGATCTGGATCCTGCAGACCTTCCCGGCCCTGGTGGGCGGTCTGTTCACCCGCTGGTTCCACCGCTGGGCGCTGCTGGCCGGCTGGGCCGTGGGCATGGTCTACGGCACGGTCGCGGCCTACGGGGTCGCCTCCCCGACGCAGAAGCACTTCGGCGGCTCGGCCAAGGAGATCCCGGGCATCGGCGAGATCGGCTACATCGGCATGACGGCGTTCGCCCTGAACGTGATCGTCGCCGTCGTCCTGACCTTCGTCCTCAAGGCGCTCAAGGCCCCCGACGGCGTCGACGAGACCAGCCCGCAGGACTACACCGCCGACGCGGGCGACCCCGGCGTCGCGGTCGAACTGCCGCCGGCCACGGCGGGCAGCGCGCACTGAGCCGCCGCACCCACACCGACGGGCCGCCGGGAAAACCGGCGGCCCGTCGCCGTACCCGTGCGGCACACTCGGCTCCATGGACCTCGTGATCAGGCCGGCCGCGCCCGGCGAGTACGGCATCCTCGGTGAGATCACCGCCCAGGCCTATCTCCAGGACGGACTGCTGGACTTCGGACAGGACGATCCGTACCTGGGCGCGCTGCGTGACGTGGCCGGGCGGGCGGCCGCAGCCGAGGTGCTGGTGGCTGTCGCGGACGACGCGGTGGCCGGCGGGGTCGCCTTCGTGCCGTCGGGCGGCGCCATGGCGGACATCGCCGGTCCCGGCGAGGCCGAGATACGCATGCTGGCGGTCGCCCGCGCCGCGCGCGGCCGGGGCGCGGGCGAGGCCCTGGTACGGGCCTGCCTGGAGCGGGCGCGGGCCACCGAGGGATGCGTGCGCGTGGTGCTGTCCACCCAGCCCACCATGCACGCCGCCCACCGCCTCTACGAGCGCCTGGGCTTCGTCCGCACCCCGCAGCGGGACTGGAACCCGCTGCCGGAGCTGGACGACATCTCGCTGCTCACCTACGCGTTGGCCCTCTGACACCCGCCGGGACCCGCCGGCAGCCGCCGAGACCCGTGGAGGCCCGCCGACAGCCGTCGGGCAGCCACTGACGGCCGTGACAGTCGCTGACGGCCGCTGACATCTTCCGCGATCGGCGCGGCACAACATATGGGGGTGGTTCCCTCACCCGGCACAAGATGTATGCTCATGCTCGCTGTCGTCGCAGGGGAATCCGGTGCGAATCCGGAACTGTCCCGCAACGGTGTACCCGTACACACATGCCCTCGAGGCCGTGTACGGGCGTCAGTCCGAGGACCTGCCGACAGTGCACCCGGCCGTCCGGTCCGGGTGCCTGACGTCCGGGCCTCGCGGAATGGGCCGGTGGACGCGGCGCCGCGTGCGCTCGTGTGCTGCCCCCTGCCCTCGGTGAGGCCCCGTGCCGAGCGAGGGAGAGCCACACGTGACCATCGCGCCCGCCGATCCGGTCTCAGCCGAAGGCAATTCGGAGAACGACGGTCCCGGTACCGCGCTGCTGCGGACCCTGACCGAGCTGACCGCCGACCTCCCCGACGCCGACCCCGGCCGGGTCGCCGCCGCCGCGCTGCGCGGCCGTTCGGCCCACGCGGACGAGGCGGAGCTGCGGGAGCTGGCCACCGAGGCGGCGGCCGGACTCATCTCGGAGGACCCCGCCTACTCGCGGCTGGCCGCCCGCCTGCTGACGCTCTCCCTCCGCGCCGAGGCCGCCTCGCAGGGCGTCACGGCCTTCACCGAGTCGGTGGCCGTGGGCCACCGGGAGGGGCTGATCGCCGACCGGACCGCCGCGTTCGTCCGCCTCCACGCCGCGCGCCTGGACGCGCTGGCCGACCCGGCCGCCGACGACCGCTTCGGCTACTTCGGGCTGCGCACCCTCTACAGCCGCTACCTGCTGCGGCACCCGATCACCCGCAAGGTGATCGAGACGCCCCAGCACTTCATGCTGCGGGTGGCCGCCGGTCTCGCCCAGGACGACAGCCCCCGGGCCGCCGACGAGGTCGCCGCGCTCTACGGGCTCATGAGCCGCCTCGACTACCTCCCCTCCTCCCCCACGCTCTTCAACTCCGGCACCCGCCACCCCCAGATGTCCTCCTGCTACCTGCTCGACTCCCCCAAGGACGAGCTGGACAGCATCTACGACCGCTACCACCAGGTGGCGCGGCTCTCCAAGCACGCCGGCGGCATCGGCATCGCCTACTCCCGCGTCCGCTCGCGCGGTTCGCTGATCCGCGGCACCAACGGGCACTCCAACGGCATCGTGCCGTTCCTGAAGACCCTGGACGCCTCGGTGGCCGCCGTGAACCAGGGCGGCCGGCGCAAGGGCGCGGCCGCCGTCTACCTGGAGACCTGGCACTCCGACATCGAGGAGTTCCTGGAGCTGCGCGACAACACCGGCGAGGACGCGCGCCGCACCCACAACCTGAACCTGGCGCACTGGGTACCGGACGAGTTCATGCGCCGCGTCGAGGCCGACGGGACGTGGTCGCTGTTCTCCCCGGCCGACGTGCCGGAGCTGGTGGACCTGTGGGGCCCGGAGTTCGACGCGGCCTACCGCGCGGCCGAGGCCGCCGGGCTCGCGAAGAAGACCCTGCCCGCCCGTGAGCTGTACGGCCGGATGATGCGCACCCTCGCGCAGACCGGCAACGGCTGGATGACCTTCAAGGACGCCGCCAACCGGACCTCCAACCAGACTGCCGAACCGGGCCACGTCATCCACTCCTCGAACCTCTGCACGGAGATCCTGGAGGTCACCGACGACGGCGAGACGGCGGTCTGCAACCTCGGCTCGGTCAACCTCGGCGCCTTCGCCGACCCGGAGCGCGGGGACCTCGACTGGGAGCGGCTGGACGAGACGGTCCGCACCGCCGTCACGTTCCTGGACCGTGTGGTCGACATCAACTTCTACCCGACCGAGCAGGCGGGCCGTTCCAACGCCCGCTGGCGGCCGGTCGGTCTGGGCGTGATGGGGCTGCAGGACGTCTTCTTCCGGCTGCGGCTGCCCTTCGACTCGCCCGAGGCGAAGGCGCTGTCCACCCGGATCGCCGAGCGGATCATGCTGGCCGCCTACGAGGCCTCCGCCGACCTCGCCGAACGGAACGCCCCGCTGCCCGCCTGGGAGAAGACCCGCGCCGCCCGCGGTGTGCTGCACCCCGACCACTACGACGTGGAGCCGGCCTGGCCCGAGCGCTGGGCGGCGCTGCGCGAGCGGATCGCCGCCGTCGGCATGCGCAACTCGCTGCTGCTGGCCATCGCGCCGACCGCCACCATCGCCTCCATCGCGGGCGTCTACGAGTGCATCGAGCCGCAGGTCTCCAACCTGTTCAAGCGCGAGACGCTCTCGGGTGAGTTCCTCCAGGTCAACTCCTACCTGGTGCGCGACCTCAAGACGCTCGGCGTGTGGGACGCCCGCACCCGGGAGGCGCTGCGCGAGGCGAACGGCTCGGTGCAGGACCTCGCGTGGATCCCCGAGGACGTACGGCGGCTGTACCGCACGGCGTGGGAGATCCCGCAGCGCGGCCTGATCGACATGGCCGCCGCCCGCACGCCGTTCCTGGACCAGGCCCAGTCGCTGAACCTGTTCCTGGAGACGCCCACCATCGGCAAGCTCTCCTCGATGTACGCCTATGCCTGGAAGCAGGGCCTGAAGACGACGTACTACCTGCGTTCGCGCCCGGCGACCCGGATCGCCCGCGCGGCCCGCGCGCAGACCCCCGCCACCGTCCCCGTCCAGCAGCCGGCCGACTCCGACGCGGTCGCCTGCTCCCTTGAGAACCCCGAGTCCTGCGAGGCCTGCCAGTGATGAACGACCACCCGAAGAACCTGCTCGACCCGGGCTTCGAACTGACCCTGCGCCCCATGCGCTACCCGGACTTCTACGAGCGCTACCGGGACGCCATCAAGAACACCTGGCACGTGGAGGAGGTCGACCTCCACTCCGACGTCGCCGACCTCGCCAAGCTCACCCCGGCCGAGCAGCACCTCATCGGCCGTCTGGTCGCGTTCTTCGCGACCGGTGACTCGATCGTCGCCAACAACCTGGTGCTCACGCTCTACAAGCACATCAACTCACCCGAGGCGCGCCTGTACCTGAGCAGGCAGCTGTTCGAGGAGGCCGTGCACGTCCAGTTCTACCTGACGCTGCTCGACACCTACCTGCCCGACCCGGAGGACCGGGCGGCGGCCTTCGCGGCCGTGGAGAACATCCCGTCCATCCGGGAGAAGGCCGGGTTCTGCTTCAAGTGGATGGACTCGGTGGAGAAGCTGGACCGGCTGGAGACGAAGGCGGACCGCCGGCGCTTCCTGCTCAACCTCATCTGCTTCGCCGCCTGCATCGAGGGCCTGTTCTTCTACGGCGCCTTCGCCTACGTCTACTGGTTCCGCAGCCGGGGCCTGCTGCACGGCCTGGCGACGGGCACCAACTGGGTGTTCCGGGACGAGACGATGCACATGTCGTTCGCCTTCGACGTGGTGGACACCGTCCGCAAGGAGGAGCCGGACCTCTTCGACGACGGGCTGGAGCAGCAGGTCACCGACATGCTGCGGGAGGCCGTCGAGGCCGAGCTGCAGTTCGCGCGCGACCTGTGCGGCGACGGCCTCCCGGGCATGAACACCGACTCGATGCGGCAGTACCTCCAGTGCGTGGCCGACCAGCGGCTGACCCGCCTGGGCTTCGCTGCGGTGTACGGCTCCGAGAACCCCTTCTCCTTCATGGAGCTGCAGGGCGTTCAGGAGCTGACCAACTTCTTCGAGCGGCGTCCGTCGGCGTACCAGGTGGCGGTGGAGGGCACCGTCGACCTGGACGAGGACTTCTGAGTCCGCTCCTTCGCCTGCTGAGCCTCGCGGTACTCCTGTTCCTGGTGTGCCTTCTGTGCCTCGCGGATGCTGCGGTCGACGCGCTTGTCGCGCACGATGCCGAGCACCGAGGGCAGGGCCATCAGGACCAGGAGTCCGAAGGTGAAGAGCAATCCGATCAGGGCTTCTGTCTGGTTTGCGTTCATGTACACCACTGTCGCGCCGGACACTCGTGACCGTGAGTGGCAGGACTGCCGTAGACCTTCAAATTCCTGCCACTTCCGAGGCACACTGGCGGCATGTTGCAGAACGTGGCGGCCGTCCTGCTGGACGGTGTACATCCCTTCGAGCTGGGTGTGGTGTGCGAGGTCTTCGGCATCGACCGCAGCGACGACGGACTGCCGGTGTACGACTTCGCGGTGGTCTCCGCCGAGGGACCGTCGCTCGGCACCCATGTCGGCGGGCTGAGCGTCACCACCCCGTACGGGCTCGACCGGCTCGACGAGGCCGACCTGATCGCCGTGCCCGCCGGGAACGACTTCGCCACCCGCGTGTACCCGCCCGAGCTGCTGGCCGCTCTGCGCCGGGCCGTGGACCGGGGCACGCGGGTGCTGAGCGTGTGCTCGGGGGTGTTCGTGCTGGGCGCGGCCGGGCTGCTTCAGGGGCGGCGCTGCGCGGTGCACTGGCACCACGCGGCGGAGCTGTCCCGGCAGTACCCGCACGCCACCGTCGAGCCGGACGTGCTCTACGTCGACGAGGACCCGGTGATCACCTCGGCCGGCACGGCCGCCGGTATCGACGCCTGCCTGCACCTGGTGCGCAAGGAGCAGGGCCCGGAGGTCGCCAACAAGATCGCCCGGCGGATGGTGGTGCCCCCGCACCGGGACGGCGGCCAGGCGCAGTACATCGAGCGTCCGCTGCCGAGGTCCCGGTGCGACACGGTGGGCGAGGTGCTGGTGTGGATGGAGCGGCACCTGGGCGAGGAGGTCACCGTGGAGCAGCTCGCCGCCCGCGCCCACATGTCGCCGCGCACCTTCGCCCGCCGCTTCCAGCAGGAGACGGGCACCACCCCGTACCGCTGGCTCCTGCGCCAGCGGGTGCTGCTGGCGCAGGGCCTGCTGGAGGCGACGGAAGAGACGATGGACGCGATCGCGGACCGGGCCGGGTTCGGCACCGCGGCGGCGCTGCGGCACCAGTTCGTCCGCGCCCTGGGCACCACGCCGAACGCCTACCGGCGCGCGTTCAGGGGCCCCGAGGCCGCCTGAACGCGCGCCGGCAGACGGGCCGCCGGTCAGCGGGGCAGGGCCCGCAGCAGCAGGCGGCGCGGGCGCAGCGTGATCCCGATACGGGGCCTCGGGTCGGAGCCGGGCGCCTGCTCGAAGCGGTAGGCGCCGGCGATCGCGGCGGTGAGCAGCGTGAGTTCGGCCATCGAGAAGTGGTCGCTGGGGCACTTGCGGTTGCCCACGCTGAACGGGCTCATCGCGTACTTGGGGACCTCGGCGGACCGCTCCGGGAGCCAGCGGTCGGGGTCGAACTCCTCGTGCCGGCCGAAGGAGCGGGGGTCGCGCTGGATGGCGTACGGGCTGTAGATGACGTCCGCGCCCGCCGGAATGGTGTAGCCGCCCAGCTCGGTGTCGGCGACCGTCCGGCGGGTCAGAATCCAGACGGCGGGATAGAGCCGCATTGTCTCCACGACGACATTCGCCGTGTACCTCAGTTTTCGGACGTCGTCGAATGTGACGGGGCGGTCGCCCACCACCGTTTTCACCTCGTCGCGGATCTTGTCACCGAGGTGCGGGTGCTCGGTGAGGACGAGAAGCAGCGACATGATCATGGATCCGACGGTTTCGCTGCCCGGGGTGAGTATCGCGATGACCTGATCGTGGATCTCCTGCTCCCCAATAGGCTCGCCATTCTCGTCCTTCGCCTCCAGCAAAGCCGTCAGCAAATCGTCCGGTTTTTGACCGCTTGCCCGGCGGTCGGCGACGATCTCGTCGACCAGGAGATGCAAATCGGCCAATGCGCGGTTGAATTCCCGGTTCCCGGCGAGCGGGACCTTGTAAAGGGGTCCGAGCGGCACGACCATGCGCTGGTACATGCCGCTGAACAGCGTGGCCAGCGCGGCGCAGATGCGGTCGGCGCGGGCGTCCATGTAGCTGCCGCGCATCAGGCACCGGGCGGCGACGCGCACGGCGACGCGGAAGGACTCCGCGGTCACGTCGAGCACCTCGCCCGAGCGCCAGCGCTCCACCAGGGCGTGCGCCTCCTCGGTCATGATCGGCCCGTACTCGGGGATGACGTCGAGCCGGAAGGCGGGCTGGATGGTGCGCCGCTGGCGGCGGTGGAGCGGGCCGTTGGCGGTGGCCACGCCCTCCTTGCCGAGCAGACTCTCCAGGGACTCCCACAGGGGGCCCGCGATGATGTAGTCGGGGCTGAGCGCCAGGGCCCCGGTGAGGGCGGGCGCGGTGACGGCGTACACCGTCTTCGGGCCGAGCCTGAGACGGACGACGTCGCCGTGCTCGCGCAGCCGGCTCAGGAAGGCCAGCGGGTCGCGTGCCAGCCGCAGGCCGTGGCCCAGGAGCGGGACCGCGCCGCCGGCCAGGGGCGGTTCACGCCGTGGCCCGCCCGTCCGCGACCTGTCCTCGGGCTTCACCGACTCGACGGTCATTTCTCACCTGCCGCTTCGTTGTTGACGTAGGGGGGCGTGGACCGGTCGTCCCAGCTGTCGACCATGTACCGGCCGGACTCGTGGTGGAACCAGTAGACGGAGCTGAACCAGTTGCGCATATTGCCGACGCAGGCCCGCACGGTGGAACTCAGTTCTTTTCCGCGTACCGTCCCGTCCGCAAGGCCGTCGGCGAAACGCAATGCTTCCTGTTCCGCGACAAGGAATTCTGCTATGCATTCCTCGACACGACGGCGGATTTCCGCGATCCCCTCCTCGAGACTCAGCCCTTCGTGTTTGACGAGACTTATCCCGAGGTTGTGCACCTCGTCACCCGCTATTTCCTTCGGCAGGGAGCACAGGTCGTTGTACCAGGCGGCGAATTCCTGGCTCAGCAGGGCCGGACGCCGGTAGGCGGGATTCTTCCGGACGGCGTCCGGGAGTTCACGTCCCGCGCTCGGCTCCAGCAGGTCCGTCCAGATCCAGTGGGCGAAGGTGAGCCGGCGCAGGGCCAGGTACTCCTCGACCGGGGGCACGACGCCCTCGCCGCGGTTGTGGAACTCCCGGTCGTACGCGTCGATCACCGCGTGGAAGTGCCGGGCGAAGCGGGCGTTCCAGGTGCCCGGCAGGAACGAGTACAGCCGCAGCACGCTGTCCGCGAACCCCGCCACCAGCGCGTCCGGGTGGTGCAGGTGTTCCTGCGGGGCGTCGAGCGCCGTGTGCAGCGCCCTTCGCAGCCTGCGCCAGGCGACGGGACGGCCGTGGACGATGTCACGGTCGTGCCGGTCGTCCCAGAGGAAGAACCAGGCGCTGTAGTCCGCGATGGCCTGCAGCACCTCATCCGGGGCGCCGAGGTAGTACCCGGCCATCAGGTCGGTGTAGCGCAGGCCGTCGGCGTGCTGCTCCACCTTGTCCGCCGGCATGAGCCGCTTTTCGAGCAGCCAACCGCGGGTCTTCTCCTGGAGTTCGGGCCAATAGGCGTGCAACTTCCTGGGAAACGCCGCTTCGATCACCGGAAGAGCGAGTGCCGGTGGCACCGCGACCGCTGTCGGTGTGGATGTGGACGTCGATGTGGTGCTGTATGGGAAAGCTGGCACGAACAACCCCTCTCAGCCGCCAGTGGCGCCCGCCCCTTCGCTGTGCCCGGCGCACGCCGTCACGCATCCCCGTACTCCCATTCAGCACCACAACTGACCGTCCTGGGAACGGATTTGGCCCACTCGTCGGCTGGGATGCGGAGAATATCCCCTTGTGTGACTGATTCTGATTCAACAGTTGCGCAGAGCACAAAGACCCGACCGGGTGAGTGGCCGTGCCATGAACACAAAGACGGCGCCCGGCCGGTGTGCGGACGGGCGCCGTGCGCGCGCCGGGCGCGCCCGGCGGTGCCGGGGGCGGCCCTGGAGCGGCCAGGGGTGCTCAGTCGTTGGCGACCACGGGGTAGCGCGGCTCGTTCTCGGCCATCTGCCGCAGCGCGTCCTTGCGCTCCCGCTTGGAGAGCCGGTCGATGTAGAGGTAGCCGTAGAGGTGGTCGGTCTCGTGCTGCAAACAGCGTGCGAAGTAGCCGGTGCCGCGCACCTTGACGGGGTTGCCCCGCTCGTCCTGGCCGGTCACCTCGGCGTAGTCGGGGCGGGCGAGCGGCGCGTAGGCGGTGGGCACGGACAGGCAGCCCTCGTTGCTGTCGTCCAGGCGGCGCCGGTCCGCGGGCAGCTCGACGAGGCGCGGGTTGCAGACGACGCCCACGTGCCGCACGCCCTCGTCGTCGGGGCAGTCGTAGACGAAGACCTTGAGGCCGACGCCGATCTGGTTGGCGGCCAGACCCACGCCCTCGGCGGTGCGCTGGCTGGCGAACATGTCCGCGACCAGCTGCTGCAGCTCGTCACCGAACTCGGTGACGTCCCTGCACTCCTTGTGCAGCACCGGGTTGCCGACCACCGTGATCGGCCGGGAGGTGCCCCGCTCGCGCCAGGCCGCCTCGCGCGCCTCGCAGTCCTCCGTGTCGACGACATAGCCCTCGTCGTCGACCGGGAGCACGCCCGCCTGCTGCTGATCGGTGTCCTGCTGCGCCATGACCGACGTACGCCTTCCTGCAAGCCTGAGAAGTTCTGCCCGTACAGCCTACGGGGACCGGCACGGGCCCCGCTTCAGCAGACCTCTTCGAGGTCCCGCCAGTCACGGGAATCGGGGCTGTCGGCGACCCACCCGTCCAGCAGTCCGCGCACCAGCGAGGCCGGGGCGGCCACCCCGCACTCCCGCTCCGGCACCCACAGCTGCCCGTCGGTGCGGTGGCCCAGCGGCCCGGGGTGCCCCGGCTCGCTGTGGTCGTGCGGGTCCAGGTGCACGCCGTCGCCCTCGTCGGAGGGCATCCGCGACTCCGAGCACGTGCGGCACAGCAGCCGGACCGAGGACGACCAGTCCTCGGCGGCGAACCCGGCGTCCGCGGCCAGCTGCTCCAGCGCGTCCCGGTCGGCCTCGGTGGCGGCCTCCAGCAGGACCACCCAGGTGGGCACCGGTGAGGGCGCCCACAGTTCGATCTCGTCGAAGACGGGGAAGCTGTGCCCGGCGGCAGTGGTCCGCTCGCCGTGGGGCACGCCGTCGTGCAGCACGACCTCGCCCCAGCGCCGCCCGGAGGAGGGCAGCGGGATCGACAGCACCTCGATCCGGGCCGGGTCCAGCCGCCGGCCCCACACCACCTCGGCCTCGCCCTCCGGCGACAGCCGCACGGCCGCGCTGCCCAGCTCCATGCCGACCGGTTCACCGGCGGCGGCCGCGTCCCCGGGCACCTTCAGGCCGTACGCCTGCCACGCCCGGCGGGCCAACGGCCAGTCCTGCAGCGCGGTGGCCGCGATGCCGACGTTCCACCAGTCCGGCGCCCCGGTCTCCTTCTCCAGCAGGGCCACGGCCCGCAGGCCCGCCGCCCGCGCCTGTTCCCAGTCGTGCCGGAACTTGTGCAGCAGCGCGAGGTTGAACCAGGACTCCGAAAGCCAGGGCTCCAGATCGGCGGCGCGCGTCAGCAGCGCGCCCGCGTCCTCGTACCGGCCGTCGCCGATCAGGGTGAACGCGCGGTCGGTGGCCTGCCGCCAGGAGGCGGAGGGCCGGTGCCGTCCCTTGCCGAAGATCCTCACGATTCCCGCCTGCCAGTTCCGTCGTATGGGCTGGCTCTGCCCCCGGACACCCTTTCCTTCGCATCCAACCACGTACGGCTTGAGGGGCGCTCATTACCCATGGGTTACCCCACAGCGGGGGGAGTCAGACAATCCCCCCGGGCCAGGACCCGGGCCAGGGATTCCACCACCTCGGCGGCGTACTCGCCCGCGGTGGCCAGCCGCAGCTCCTCCAGCGCCTTCAGCGAACCGCCGGGCCCGGCGTCGCGCACCTTCTCGTCGTAGGCGTTCACGGCCCGGACGATCCGCGCGGACAGCGGCTGCTCCGCGCACGGGTCGGCCTGCCGCTCCACCACCACCGCGACCTCCCGGTCCACCCCGGTCTGCCGGACCACGGCGCCGCCCAGCAGCGCGATCCGCCGCCGCTCGGCGGCGGGCAGTCCCGCGGTGGCGCCCGCGGGCACCGGGTCGACGAGGCTGAGCTGGCCGATGTCGTGCATGAGGGCCGCGTGCTCCAGCACGGTCAGCTCCGGCTCCGCGAGGCCCAGGTCCCGGCCCACGGCCCGGCTGAGCGCCGCCACCCGCCGGGCGTGCCCGGCCGGGGTGTACCCGGCGACCTCGGTGGCGCGGGCCAGCGAGGCGATGGTCTGCCGGTAGGTGTCCCGCACGGACGCGTACCGCCGCAGGGAGAGCTGGGTGAGCAGCAGCGGCACGCAGAAGACGGGCAGTGCCCACAGGCCCGCCACCGCGACCCCCAGCGCCATCACCGCGCCTGTGGCGCACACCGCGGACCCGATGCCGAGCAGGCCCCGCAGTTCCTCGCGCAGCAGCGGGCCGAACGGCCACCGGGCGCGCCGGTGGGCCTGTGCGGCGGCGAGCACGGCGCCGCACAGCGACGTGAGCACGAGGAGGGCGACCAGCAGCAGCGCGTGCGCGGTGCCGCCCCATGCCCGGAACACACCGGCGTTGTACAGCGGTTGGAAGCAGACGGCGGCGAAGGAGACGGTGAGGACGCGGCGGACCAGGTGGTCGAGGGTCCGGCTCCGCCCGCGGGCGATGTGCGGCACGGCGCCCAGGAGCGAGGCGGCGAGCACCACGGCGACCACCTGGCAGGCGGTGTGGTGGCTGGGCCGGCCGGCGTCCTCGCCGAGCAGGGCGTACGACAGCGCTCCGGCGGCCCCCAGCGGCGCGGCCTCGCCCGCCTCGGTGCCGGGCCACCGGGTCAGCTCGCCGGCCAGCACGAGCGCGCCGAAGGCCAGGGCGGTCCCGGGCGCCTGCAGCCCGGTCCACAGGGTGAGGGCCAGGCAGAGCGCGGCGACCAGGACGGCGGCGGCGCGCAGGACCACCATCAGGACGCCGGTGTGCCGGTGCCCGGGCCGGCACTCGCGACGGCGCTCGCGCGGTCACCGGCGGCGGTGCCGGGGCCGGTGCGCGCGGCCGGGCCGGCCGGCGGGCGGGGCGGGCCCTGCCGGGTGTCGTCCGCGGCGGTGACCTCCGGGTGCCAGCCGTCCCGGTCCAGGGCCCGTACCAGGGCGGCGACCATGCGCGGGTCGAACTGCGCGCCCGCGCAGCGTTCCAGTTCCGTCAGGGCGGCCCCCACCGGCCGGGCACGCCGGTAGGAGCGGGTGGACGTCATCGCGTCGAACGCGTCGGCGACGGCGACCACGCGCGCGCACTCGGGGATCTGGGCGCCCCGCAGGCCGTAGGGGTAGCCGCTGCCGTCGAGCCGCTCGTGGTGGTGCAGGATCGCCGACCGGGCCTCGCCCAGGAAGGAGATCCCGCGCACCATCTCGTGCCCGTACTCGGGGTGCAGTTCGATCACGCGCCGCTCCTCTGCGGTGAGCGGGCCGTCCTTGCGCAGCAGCCGGGTGGGCACGCCCAGTTTGCCGACGTCGTGCAGGATCCCGGCGAAGCGCAGCACCTCCACGCGGTCGTCGTCCATGCCCAGTTCCCGGGCGATCATCATGGAGGCCTGTCCGACGCGTTCGCTGTGCCCGCGCGTGTACCCGTCCTTGAGGTCGACGGCCTGCACCAGGGCGCGGATGGTCGCCCGGTGGGCGGCGCGCTCGCGGTCGTACTGCGCGTACACCCACCAGGACACGCACATGGGCAGCAGGACGAGCAGGGCCGCGGCCGGCCCGTACGGGCTGCGCCACAGGACCGCCATCATCAGGCCGCCCAGTCCGTGCACGCCGATCGGCGCGAGCGAGCGGACGAACAGGCCGCACCAGGCGCGGCGCACCGACGGCCGCCCCGGCCGCCGCAGCGTCCCCGCCGGTCCGCCGGCGGCCAGCAGCAGGATGCCCCCGTCCAGCACCGTCAGCATCAGGCAGAACGCCGTCACGGCGGCACCGGCGGGGACGAGGGCGTAGGGGAAGTCGCGGCCGACGACCGCGTCGCGGCCGCCCAGCTCCCAGTGCACGCGGGCCGCCGCCCACACGGCGAGGGTGAGCTGCGCCGCCCGCCAGACGCGGCGCAGGGCCTCGGGGCGCCGTCCGGCCGCGGTGAGCAGGGCGCCGGGCAGCGGGACGAGCGCGGCGGCGGGCGGCGGCAGCAGGAAGGCGGCGGCCAGCAGGACGGGGTAGAAGGGTCCCGCGAGGTGCCGGCGGACGAGCAGCCGGCCGCAGCCGGCGTAGACCGCGGCGAGCGCGCACACCGCCCACCAGGGCGCCGGCATCACCGGCAGGGGCAGCAGGCACACCAGGGCGCCGAGGGCGACGCAGGTGACGTACGCGCGGGCGCGTGGCGCAACCGCCTCCATGACGCCCCTCCCGGTCGTGCCCGTCCACAGCCAGTGGGCCGAGCCTAGGGCGCCAGGAGGGGAGGGCGCGGGCCGATAACCCGCGCATTAGCACGTACGGGTGAACCGGAGGTTCAGGACTCCTGGGGAGTCACCGGTGCCGTGGTCACGTCACGGTCGGACGGTACGGAGCGGCCGGTGGCGGGCTGGCCGCCCGACCGGATCAGGTCGAGCCGGCCCATGACCTTGGCGCGCAGGTCCGAGGGGACGTCGTCATGGCCGCAGCACCGCTTGACCAGCTTCTTCACGGCCTGCTCCAGGCCGTACTTCTCCAGGCACGGGGAGCATTCCTCGAAGTGCTGCCGGAACTTGTCGCGATCGACGTCCGGCATCTCGCTGTCGAGGAACTCGTACAGGTGGTCGAGGACCTCACTGCAGTCCGTCTCGTGCGGCTCTCCGCAGCTCATGAGCCCGAGCCTTTCGCTTCGTTCGACTCTCCGGCGCCGGCCGGGACCAGTCCCCGCTCGCGGGCGTAGTCCTCGAGCATGCCGCGCAGTTGACGGCGGCCCCGGTGCAGCCGGGACATCACCGTGCCGATGGGTGTCCCCATGATGTCCGCGATCTCCTTGTACGCAAAGCCCTCTACGTCCGCGAGATACACGGCGATGCGGAATTCCTCGGGGATCGCCTGGAGCGCTTCCTTGACGTCCGAGTCGGGCAGGTGGTCGAGCGCCTGCGACTCCGCGGAGCGCAGACCCGTCGACATGTGCGACTCGGCACGGGCGAGCTGCCAGTCCTCGATCTCCTCCGCGGCGCTGCGCTGGGGCTCACGCTGCTTCTTGCGGTAGGAGTTGATGAAGGTGTTGGTGAGGATCCGGTAGAGCCACGCCTTGAGGTTGGTGCCCTCGCGGAACTGGTGGAAGGACGCGTACGCCTTGGCGTACGTCTCCTGCACCAGGTCCTCGGCGTCGGCCGGGTTGCGCGTCATGCGCAGCGCCGCCGAGTACATCTGGTCCAGGAACTCCAGGGCGTCCCGCTCGAAGCGCGCGCTGCGCGCGGCGGTCGACTCCGCGGGCGCGTCCGCACCCGTGCCCTGGCCCTCGGGCAGCTCCGCCTGGCCGTTGTCGGTCCCTGCGTCGGTACCGGGAACCGGACCCACCTCCTCAAGCGACGTCGTGGGACCGAAGGCGGTCCCACTCGTTTCGGAGGATAGACGACGATCCGGTCCGCCCGCCGCCCGAATAGGGGCGGTCCGGGCCGCGTGCAGCACCGACCAGTCCAGGTCAGTACGGCTGCTGCGGGCCGGGCAGATGGTCGAACCCATGCGGCGGACTCCCTTTCCCATGACGTCGGCACTGGGGCACCAGCGCTTCTGTCCGGCTCAACAGTGCGCGCACGGCCCGCATTCCCGGGGCGTCACCCGAGTGACGCGGTCCACCGCAGCACACCGTCGGTGAGGATGCCGAGGGCCTGTTCCTGGGTGATCTCGGCGCGCCTCGGCACCGCGAAGCCGTGGTCGCCGTGCGGGACGGTGATCAGCTCGAAGGGGCCCTCGGGGAACTCCTGCGGCCTTCCGAAGGGGTCGTTGCCGCCCTGGACGACGAGCGTGGGCACGCCGGCGCCGAGCAGTTCGGCGGCGCGCGACTTCTCCGGCCTGCCCGGCGGGTGCAGCGGGAAGCCGAGGGCGAGCACGGCGTGCGCGCCCAGTGCGGCGGCCGTGCGGCAGGCGACGCGCGCGCCCGCGCTGCGCCCGCCCGAGACGACCGGCAGTCCCGGGGCGGCGAGCGCGGGCCAGACGCCGCGCCAGCCGGTGTCCAGGGTCTTCGGCGCGGGCGCCACCTTCTTCCCGGCCACCCGCCAGGGCTGCTCGACGAGCGCGACCGTCACCCCGTGGGCGGGGAGCGTGCCCGCGAGAGCCTGGAGGTCGCGGGCCTCGATCCCGCCGCCCGCGCCGTGGCCGACGGCGAGGACGAGGCGTGCGCCGGAGGCCAGGTGCCAGGTGACGCGGGCCGGTCCCGCCTCCGTCTCGACGGTCTCACGGGTGTCAGGGATCACAGGGGTCACCTGGCCGAGGATGCCAGAAGAGGAGGCCGGAAGGCGGCCGCGAGGGCGGGTCAGAAGAGGGTGCCCTCTTCCGGCGCCGCCAGTTCCTTCAGCAGCTCGGGGCCGTTGTTGCGGACGTTGCTCACCGCCGTGGACACGGGATAGGCGCGCATCAGCCCCTCGGGCGGCGGGGCCAGCAGGGACCGCAGGTCCTCCGGATCCGTGCGGGCCGGGTCCAGCCAGGCGTCCCAGCGGTCGGGGGTGAGCATGAGCGGCATCCGGGGGTGGATGTCGGCCAGCGACCGCGGTCCCCTGTCCGGCGCCACCGCCAGCGGGGCCCGCTCGGCCTCCGTGGTGATCACCGAGCAGGTCACCCACCAGGCCCGCGGATGGTCGTCGGGCAGCGTGCGGTCCCGCCAGAACTCGTACAGCCCCGCCATCGCGAACACCGATCCGTCCGCCGGCGTCACGAAGTACGGCTGCTTGCGCGGGCGTTTCCGCTTCCCCTCGACCTCCAGCTCCCGCTCCTCGGTGCCGGTGACCCACTCGTAGTAGCCGTCGGCGGGCACGATGCAGCGCCGGGCGGCGAAGGCGCGGCGGTACGACGGCTTCTCGTGCACCGTCTCCGCGCGGGCGTTGATCATCCGGGCGGCGCCCTCCGGGTTCTTCGCCCAGGACGGGACCAGTCCCCACCTGAGCTTCCGCAGCTGGCGAACCGGGCGAGCGTCCTGCGCGTCCTTCACAGGGCGGTCGAGGACGACGTGGACCTCCTTGGTGGGAGCCACGTTGTAGTCGGGCTCCAGGGCCTCCTCCGGCTCCCACCTCTCCACTTCGAAGACTCCCGCGAGATCCTCGGCCCCGCGACTGGCTGCATACCGTCCGCACATACGTGCCACACTGCCAGACTCCGTACGACAAGAGGGAGCCGCTCGCAAACATGGACAGCCTCGCCTCCGTCGCGCTGCCCGGCCTCTGGGACCGGCTCGTCGGCAGCCAGCCGGGACCCGACCTGTGGGTGGTGCTGGCCACCGCGGCCGCCGCCCTCGCCGTGGTGGTCCCGCACACCCTGTGGCGCGTCTCCCGCAACGCCATCACCATCGCCCACGAGGGCGGCCACGGCCTGGTGGCGCTGCTCACCGGCCGCACGCTGACCGGGATACGGCTGCACTCCGACACCAGCGGCCTCACCGTCAGCCGCGGCAAGCCGTACGGCCTCGGCATGATCCTCACGGCGGCCTCCGGCTACACCGCTCCCCCGCTGCTGGGCCTCGGCGGCGCCGCGCTGCTGGCCGCCGGGCGCGTGACCCTGCTGCTGTGGGCGGCCACGGCACTGCTGGTGGCCATGCTGGTGATGATCCGCAACGCGTACGGCGTGCTGACCGTGGTCCTCGCCGGCGGCACGTTCCTGCTGGTGTCCTGGCTGGCCGGGACGCAGGTGCAGGCCGCGTTCGCGTACGCGGTGGTGTGGTTCCTGCTGCTGGGCGGGGTGCGTCCGGCCTTCGAACTCCAGCTCAAGCGCTCGCGCGGGGGCGCCGGGGACTCGGACGCGGACCAGCTGGCCCGGCTGACGCACGTACCGGCGGCCCTGTGGCTGTTCCTCTTCCACGCGGTGTCGCTGTGCTCGCTGATGGGCGGGGGCCGCTGGCTGCTCGGCGTGTGACCCTCCCGCCGCGCGGCGGTCCCGGGCCGGCCGGCGGCGGACACCGGCGGGACCGGCCGGTGTCCGCGGAGTCCGGCGGGCACCGCACCGGCCCACCCGGAGTCCGGCGGGCGCCCTGCCGGTTCCCTCGCGGAGCCCTGCGGGCACCGCACCGGTCGCCTCCCGGAGTCCGGCGGGCGCCGTAGAGGTCACCTCCGCGCACCGGCGCACGGAAGGAGGGCCGGCGCGACCCCCTCCTTATAGAGTGGGCCCATGGCCCCGAACCCCGCCCACACCGCCCTCTGGCCCGCCCCGCACGCGAGCGGAGCCGTCGACGCGACGGTCCACGTGCCCGGGTCCAAGTCGGTCACCAACCGTGCCCTCGTGCTGGCCGCCCTGGCCTCCGAGCCGGGCTGGCTGCGCCGCCCGCTGCGCTCCCGGGACACCCTGCTGATGGCCGGTGCGCTGCGGGCGATGGGCGTCGGCATCGAGGAGACGGTGTCCTCCAGTTCCTCCGGCTCCGGCGGCTCCGGCGAGGCGTGGCGGGTCATCCCCGCGGGGCTGCACGGCCCGGCCACCGTCGACGTGGGCAACGCGGGCACGGTGATGCGCTTCCTGCCGCCGGTCGCCGCGCTCGCCGACGGCCCGATCCGCTTCGACGGCGACCCCCGCTCCTACGAGCGTCCGCTGCACGGCGTGATCGACGCGCTGCGCGCGCTGGGTGCCCGGATCGACGACGACGGGCGCGGCGCGCTGCCGCTGACCGTGCACGGCGGCGGCGCGCTGGACGGCGGCCCGGTCGAGATCGACGCCTCCTCGTCCTCCCAGTTCGTCAGTGCCCTGCTGCTGTCCGGGCCGCGCTACAACCAGGGCGTCGAGGTCCGCCACGTCGGGTCGACGCTGCCGTCGATGCCGCACATCCGGATGACGGTGGACATGCTGCGCGCGGTCGGCGCCCAGGTGGACACCCCGGAGTCGGGCGGCGAGCCGAACGTCTGGCGTGTCACCCCGGGTGCCCTGCTCGGCCGGGACCTGACGATCGAGCCGGACCTGTCCAACGCGCAGCCGTTCCTGGCGGCGGCGCTGGTGACCGGCGGCAAGGTCGTCGTCCCGGACTGGCCGGAGCGGACCACGCAGCCGGGCGACCGGCTGCGGGAGATCTTCACCGAGATGGGCGGCTCCTGCGAACTGACCGACTACGGGCTGGTGTTCACCGGCTCGGGAACGGTGCACGGCATCGACGTGGACCTGGGCGAGGTCGGCGAGCTGACCCCCGGCATCGCCGCGGTCGCCGCGGTCGCGGACTCCCCCTCGACCCTGCGGGGCGTGGCCCACCTGCGGCTGCACGAGACCGACCGGCTGGCCGCCCTCACCAAGGAGATCAACGAACTCGGCGGTGACGTCACGGAGACGGCCGACGGCCTGCACATCCGGCCGCGCCCGCTGCACGGCGGCGTCTTCCACACCTACGAGGACCACCGCATGGCGACGGCCGGTGCGATCATCGGCCTGGCGGTCGAGGGCGTACAGATCGAGAACGTGGCGACGACGGCGAAGACCCTGCCGGACTTCCCCGACCTGTGGACCGGGATGCTCGGGGCGTAGGACACGGGGAACAGGTCATGCGCCGCTACGGCAAGCACACCGACGAGGACGACATCCGCTCCCGGCCCAACCGCCGGGGCAACCGGCCGCGTACGCACATCCGCCCCAAGCACGAGGACGCCGCCGACGGCATGGTGCTCACCGTCGACCGGGGACGGCTGACGTGCCTGGTCGACGGCCGCACGGTCATGGCGATGAAAGCACGCGAACTGGGCCGCAAGGCCGCCGTGGTGGGCGACCAGGTGGCCCTCGTCGGCGACCTGTCCGGCAAGAAGGACACCCTCGCGCGCATCGTCCGCATCGGCGAACGCACCTCCGTGCTGCGCCGTACCGCCGACGACGACGACCCCTACGAGCGCGTGGTGGTGGCGAACGCCGACCAGCTGGCCATCGTCACCGCGCTCGCCGACCCCGAGCCGCGCCCCCGGCTGATCGACCGCTGCCTGGTGGCGGCGTACGACGCGGGGCTCACCCCGCTCCTGGTGATGACGAAATCGGACCTCGCGCCGCCGGACAAGCTCCTGGAGCTGTACGGGGCGCTGGACATCCCGCACGTCGTCACCAGCCGCGAGGAGCTGGAGGCCGGAGACGCGGCGGACCGGGTGCGGGCGCATCTGGGCGGCCGGGTCACCGCGTTCGTGGGGCACTCCGGCGTCGGCAAGACCACGCTCGTCAACGCCCTGGTCCCCGCCGAGCGGCAGCGGACGACGGGGCACGTGAACGCCGTGACCGGCCGGGGCCGGCACACCACCACCTCGGCGCTCGCGCTGCCGCTGGCCGGCGGCGACGGCTGGGTCGTGGACACCCCGGGCGTGCGGTCCTTCGGGCTCGCCCACATCGACCCGTCCCGGGTCATCCACGCCTTCCCCGACCTGGAGCCCGGCACCGAGGGCTGCCCGCGCGCGTGCAGTCACGACGAGCCGGACTGCGCGCTGGACGCCTGGGTGGCCGAGGGTCACGCCGATCCCGCCCGGCTGTACTCGCTGCGCCGCCTGCTGGCCACGCGGGAGCGCACGGAGGGCGACTGACCGGGCGCCGGGCGCCCGCGTTGTTTGCCGCACCCGTGGGCAGGTAAGTGCATAATCGCACCGAGCCGGAGCGGCCACGGAACGCGGACACACGGGAGGACAGCACATGGCGTGGCTGCTGGTCATCGTCGCGGGACTGCTCGAGACCGGCTTCGCCGTCTGTCTGAAACTCTCGCACGGCTTCACCCGGCTGTGGCCGACCATCGCCTTCGCCTGCTTCGCCCTCGGCAGCTTCGGTCTGCTCACCCTGTCCCTGCGCAAACTCGACGTGGGTCCGGCGTACGCGGTGTGGACCGGCATCGGCGCGGCGGGCACCGCGATCTATGGCATGATCTTCCTCGGCGACCTGGTGTCGACCCTGAAGATCGTCTCCATCAGCCTCGTCATCCTCGGCGTGATCGGCCTCCAGCTGTCGGGCTCCACGCACTGAACCGCCGTGCCGGCGGGGCCGGTCGGTGCGGCCGGTCGGCGGGGCCGGGGAGATCCACCGCGGGGTGCGGACACCGGCCCCCGTGCCGCTCAGCCGGGCCGGCCGGGGTGCAGCAGGACGTGCACCAGAGCGGCCATCCCCCTCTCCTGGGGCGGGGCCGTGACGCAGGACAGCGCGAGGCGGAACACCAGTTCGCAGACGCCGGCCAGCTCGGCCCGGTCCGCCTCCGTCGCGCCCGGCGCGCACACGGCCGCCACGGCGCGGTCTCGGACGGTGGCGAGGAGGGCGGCGGGCGAGGGCAGCGCGCCGTCCGCCGCGCGCTGGGCCGGCAGGCCACCGCAGGACGGGGCCGCCGGCCGTGCCGGGGAGGGCAGCCGTTCGCTCCAGCAGCCGGTCAGCACGGCCTTGACCAGCGGGTCGCCACGCGCGGCGGAGGCGGTCCACTCGGCGGCCGCGGTGAGTCGCCGCACCGGGTCGCCGGGACCGTCCAGGGCGCGCTCGGCGCCCGCGAGCCAGCCGTCCGCCGCCCTCCTGACCAGCGCCCGCGCCAGCCCGTCCTTGCCGCCGAACTCGTTGTACAGCGTCTGCCGCGACACGCCGGCCGCCGCGGCCACGTCCACCATCCGCACCGCGGACCACGGCCGCCGGGCCAGCGCCGAACGAGCGGCGTCCAGCAGGGATTCCCGCGCTGCGGGCATCGTCGCCTCCCGGGGGAGCAGCTGTGGGGACAGGTTTGACGCGGGCGCGGGCACTGTCAAGGGTCCGCGGCGGCTTGCCGTGCCCACCTGGTGTTCAGCACCCCCTGTGGCCCGGATTCCCCTCGGACGGATACCGTTCCGTACATGCCCGACTACCTCGACGATCTGCGTCTGGCCCACGTCCTCGCGGACGCGGCGGACGCGGCCACCATGGACCGCTTCAAGGCGCTCGACCTCAAGGTCGAGACGAAGCCCGACATGACCCCGGTCAGTGAGGCGGACAAGGCGGCCGAGGAACTGATCCGCGGTCAGCTGCAGCGCGCCCGCCCCCGTGACGCGGTCCTCGGGGAGGAGTACGGCATCGAGGGCAGCGGCCCCCGCCGCTGGGTCGTCGACCCGATCGACGGCACCAAGAACTACGTGCGCGGTGTGCCCGTGTGGGCCACGCTGATCTCCCTGATGGAGGCCGGCGAGGGCGGGTACGAGCCGGTCGTCGGCGTCGTCTCCGCGCCCGCCCTCGGGCGCCGCTGGTGGGCCGCGAAGGGATACGGCGCGTTCGCCGGCCGCAGTCTGGCGCAGGCGTCCCGGCTCCAGGTCTCCCGCGTGTCCCGGCTCGCGGACGCCTCCTTCGCGTACTCCTCGCTCAGCGGCTGGGAGGAACAGGGACGGCTGGACGGTTTCCTCGGCCTGACCCGCGAGGTGTGGCGCACGCGGGCGTACGGCGACTTCTGGCCGTACATGATGGTGGCCGAGGGTTCGGTGGACTTCTGCGCCGAGCCCGAGCTGTCGCTGTGGGACATGGCCGCGAACGCGATCGTCGTCACCGAGGCCGGCGGCACCTTCACCGGTCTGGACGGGCGGCCCGGCCCGCACAGCGGGAACGCGGCGGCGTCCAACGGGCTGCTGCACGACGAGATGCTGGGGTATCTCAACCGGCGCACCTGAGCATCTGCCGGCACTCCCGCACCACCCGGCACCGCACGCGCGCCCCCTTGTTGACCGCGGCCTTGCCTGCGACTCTGGGAAGCCCCACTTGTGAACAAGTGAATCCAACCCTCACGCGCTGCCGGCCCCTCCCGGGCGCCGCGCCCGCGTGGATTCCTTGAGGAGGTGGCTCCATCCCATGCCCGTCCCCCTGCTGGTCCGCGACGCCATGAGCACGGTGGTCCTCACCATCGGCCCCGACCACACCCTCCGCCAGGCAGCCGCCCTGATGTCGGCCCGCCGCGTCGGCGCGGCCGTGGTCCACGACCCCGACGCCGGCGGCATCGGCATCCTCACCGAACGCGACATCCTCAACTCCGTCGGTCTGGGCCAGAGTCCGGACACCGAGCCCGCGCACGCCCACACCACCACCGACGTCGTCTTCGCGGCGCCGTCGTGGACCGTGGAGGAGGCGGCACGGGCCATGGCGCACGGCGGTTTCCGCCACCTCATCGTCCTGGAGCGCGGCGAACCGGCCGGCATCGTCTCGGTCCGCGACATCATCCGCTGCTGGGCGCCGGCCCGGCAGCCCGCGGCACGGGTGCCCGCCTGAGCGCGCACGGCTCACGGCGGGGACACGGCGGCGGGCCGGGTTCCCGAAGGAACCCGGCCCGCCGGTGTCGGCAAACGGTCCAGTGCCGGAGTCAGCCGCGCAGCGCCTGCACGGCGGCCTCCAGCCGCTTGCCGAAGTCTCCGTCGGCCTGACGGAAGTTGCCGATCGCGCGCTCGACGATGTCCTCGCGCGAGACCTGGGAGAGGGCACCGGCGAGGTTGCCGATCAGCCGGTCCTTCTCCTCCTCCGTCATCAGCCGGTAGAGGTTGCCCGCCTGGACGAAGTCGTCGTCCTCGGCGTGCGAGGGAGCCGCGTGGTCACCGGTGGCACCCGCCACCTCGACGGGCTGCCACAGCGGGCGGTCCGTCTGGAAGGGGCCGCCGAAGCTGTTCGGCTCGTAGTTCTTCGCGCCCTTGTGGCGGCCGTCGTACAGGTGGCCGTCACGGGCGTGGGTGCGCGCCTCGGTGGCGTGCGGCCGGTTCACCGGCAGGTGCGCGGCGTTGATGCCGACGCGGTAGCGGTGGGCGTCGCCGTACGCGAACAGACGGCCCTGGAGCATCTTGTCCGGGGAGGGGCCGATGCCGGGCACGAAGTTCGCCGGGGTGAAGATCGACTGCTCGACCTCGGCGAAGACGTTCTCCGGGTTGCGGTTCAGCTCCAGCTTGCCGAACTCGATCAGCGGGTAGTCCGCGTGCGGCCACACCTTGGTCAGGTCGAACGGGTTGAACCGGTAGCCCGCCGCGTCCGCCACGGGCATGATCTGCGCGTACACCGTCCAGGACGGGAACTCGCCGCGCTCGATCGCCTCGCGCAGGTCGCGCTGGTGCGAGTCGGGGTCCTTGCCCGCCAGGACGTCCGCCTCCTCGGCGGTCAGGCACTTGATGCCCTGGTCCGTCTTGAAGTGGTACTTGACCCAGAAGGCCTCGCCGGCCTCGTTGTTCCACTGGTACGTGTGCGAGCCGAAGCCGTCCATGTGCCGGTAGGAGGCGGGGATGCCGCGGTCGCCGAAGAGCCAGGTCACCTGGTGCGTGGACTCCGGCGACAGGCTCCAGAAGTCCCAGACGTTGTCCGGCTCGGTGGAACCCGTGTACGGATCGCGCTTCTGGGTGTGGATGAAGTCGGGGAACTTGATGGCGTCCTTGATGAAGAACACCGGGGTGTTGTTGCCGACGAGGTCGTAGTTGCCCTCCTCGGTGTAGAACTTCAGCGCGAAACCGCGCGGGTCACGGACGGCGTCCGCGGCACCGAGGTTGCCGGCCACGGTGGAGAAGCGGAGGAAGGTCTCCGTCTCCTTGCCGACCTCGGAGAGGAACTTGGCACGCGTGTAGCGCGTGACGTCGGCGGTGACCGTGAAGGTGCCGTACGCGCCGGCGCCGCGGGCGTGCACCACACGCTCCGGGATCCGCTCCCGGTTGAAGTGGGCGAGCTTCTCCAGGAGGAGCTGGTCCTGGACGAGAACCGGGCCGCCGACGCCCGCGGTCTCGCTGTTCTGGTTGTCGGCTACCGGAGCACCGGCCTCCGTGGTGAGCGGCCCCTGGGTCACGTCGCCTCCTGCGGCTTTTTCTGCGGTCCTGTCGCTTGGCCTGAGCCAGTCCCGATCCTACAATGGACAATGTCTAAGTCAAGTAAGGCTCCAAAGTCACACTTGTTCGGGATCTGTTCTCCTTGCTGTTAGGCTGGTGTGTATGAGTGACCTTCTGGAACGGCTGCGGGGACGCGGCTGGCGCATGACCGCGCAGCGTCGCGTCGTGGCCGAGGTCCTGGACGGCGAGCACGTACATCTGACCGCCGACGAGGTGCACGCGCGGGCCGTGGCCAAGCTGCCGGAGATCTCCCGCGCCACCGTCTACAACACGCTGGGCGAGCTGGTCACGCTGGGCGAGGTGCTGGAGGTCAGCACCGACAAGCGCGCCAAGCGGTACGACCCCAACGCGCACCGGCCGCACCACCACCTGGTCTGCGCGGGCTGCGGCGCGATCCGCGACGTGCACCCGAGCGGCAACCCGCTGGCCGACCTGCCGGACTCCGAGCGCTTCGGCTTCACGGTCTCGGACGTCGAGGTGACGTACCGCGGCCTCTGCCCGAACTGCTCGTCCGCCTGACGGCCCGCTTACGCACAGCCCTCGGCCCCGACGCCTCTCCTGGCGCCGGGGCCGACTGCTGTACGGGATACGGGGAGTGCCTCTATGTCTTTCGTCAAGCGAGGCGTGGGGTTCTGGGTTCGTAGAAGGTGCCGTCGCGGAGCATGGCGAACAGGACGCTGATGCGGTGGCGGGCGAGGCGGAGGAGGGCTTGGGTGTGGGTTTTGCCTCGGGCTCGGCAGCGGTCGTAGTAGCCGCGGGAGGCGGGATCGTGGAGGGCGGCGAACGCGGAGAGGAACATCGCGCGTTTGAGCTGGCGGTTCCCGCCTCTGGGGGCGTGTTCGCCGTGG